>DASRTX010000275.1:0-2836 GCA_035655715.1 Myxococcales bacterium
TCGGGTCTATGCGCAGTCGGCGGCGCGCGACCTGCTTCCGCTGGTGGCCGAGTATCTGGCATTCCTGGACGTGCTCCGCGAGCCGCCGCGGGCGGTCGCGCTCGCCTCGCAGCAGTATTCGGCGCCCGCCATCCTGCGCAAGCGCTGTCCACACGAGGTCGCCGCGCTGCAGCGACAGGCCCAGGCCGCGCGCGATCCCCGGCAGGGAGCGGAGCTGTGGACGCGCTGCGCGGAGCTGTCGGCCGACGACCCCTCGGTGCTGCTCGCGCTGCGCCGGGCCCAGCTCGCGGCCAAGGACGACGCGGGCGCCGCCGCCACCGAGGCGCGCGCCTTCGCGCATCCCAAGCTGTCGCAGCCCCTGCGCGCGCGGCTGCTCACCGATTCGGGAGACGCGGCGTGGAAGGCCGGCGACGCGACCCGGGCGCTGGCCCGCTACCAGGAGGCGGCGCTGCTGCCGCAGTCCGAGGCCGCCGAGCGGGGGCTTTCGGCGCGGCTCAAGGCAGTCCGCGACCCGGCCACCTGGCCGGCGCTGCGGCCGCTGCTCGCGGAAGCGGACACCGCGCCGGAAGTGTTGCTGCGCATCCGCGACCTCGATCTGCAGCGGCCCCGCGACGGGCTGCCGGCGTATCTGCTGGCGAAGCAGATGCAGAACCGGGGCGCATGGGCGGAATGTGCGTCCTTCGCGGACAGCGCGCTCCGGCGGGAGCTGCCAGGGCCGATGTTCGTGCAGGAAGGATTGCGGATGAAGGGGATCGCGGCGTGGCACCTGGGGGATCGTGGCGCGGCGCGGGCTGCGTTCACGGCGTTGGGGAAGGACGCGCCCGCCGGTCGCGCGCTGGAGGTGGAGCGGTGGATGGAGAAACTGCAATGACGCGCGCGTGCGTATGAATGTGATCAGACCACCTCGACTGAAGCGGCCTTTCCCACGAAGATCTCCTGGTTCCCTGCCGGCCGCACGCCCCTGATGTTCACCTCGAAGAACAGGCGCTCTCCCGCCAGCGGGTGGTTCAGGTCCACCACCACCATGTCCTCCTTCACCTCGCGGACGGTGATGGGATAGCTCTGCCCTCCGCTGGCGCGGGCATACAGGCACAGCCCCTTCTCCAGCTTCACGTCGACCGGGAACAAGGACCTGGGCAGCGACACGACGTTGTCGTCCTTGCGCTGCCCGTACGCCTCTTCCGGCGCGATGCTGAAGGCCGCCTGCTCTCCCTCGCGAAGCCCCTCGAGGGCGCGCTCCAGCGCGGGGAGGATCTGTCCTGCGCCGTGGAGGTACTCGATCGGCGATTTGCCCGAGCTGCTCTCCACCACCTGGCCCGACCCCACGCGAACCATGTAGTCCAGGAGCACCACGCGGCCCATTTTCACTCGCATCAGGTGAAGCTGGGCACACAGCGGGGATGCCGCAGCTAGAGGGCGGGCGCCTGGACGGCTGGACGTGAGAGGGCGAGGGCGGCCGCCGCCGCCACCGCCAACACCGCGCCCAGCTGCAGGGCCGCGGCCGGCGAGGAACGCTCCCAGATCTCGCCGGCGAGCACCGACGCGAGCAGCAGGCCGGCGCCGGTGATCAGGTTGTAGAGACCGAGCGCGCGCCCGCGCGACTCCGGCGCAGATGCGTCCGCGATCAGCGCGCGCTCCGTCCCCTCCGTGAGCGCCGCCACCAGGCCATAGGCCGCGAACAGCGGCCACATCTGCCACGCGGCGCCGGCGACCGCGAACGCCAGGTAGCAGCCGGCATACCAGAGCCAGCCGCAGGCCAGCGTCGCGCGGCGGCCCAGCCGGTCGGCGAGGAGCCCGGCCGGCCACGAGAGCCCGGCTCGGACCATGTGGAGCAGCGCCCAGAGCATGGGGAGCAGCGCAGTTCGTATGCCCAGCGCCTGCGCCCGCAGGAGCAGCAGCGCGTCGGTGGAGTTGCCCAGCGTGAAGAGGCCGATGGCGCCGAGCAACGCCACCGGCACCCGTCGTGCCGGCTCCGCATCGGCGGGCTTCGCGGCCAGCGAAGTGCGCTCGACAGGCTCCTCGCGGACGGCGAACAGCGCCAGCACCGCCAGCGCGCCCGGCAACGCGGCGAAGAGGAAGACGCGCCGCACCTCTCCGGGCCAGAGCAGCAGCATGCCGGCGGCGACCAACGGGCCGATGGCAGCCCCCGCGTGATCCATGCCGCGATGGAAGGAGAAGGCCTCCGCCAGCCGCTCCCCCGTGGTGCTCATGGCCAGCAGCTTGTCCCTGGGCGAGGTGCGGATGCCTTTCCCCACCCGATCGACGTTGCGCACCGCCAGCACGTGCCAGGGCGCCTGCGCGAGCGCGAGGAAGGGCCGCGCCAGCGCGGCCACCATGTACCCCGCCACTGCCAGCGGCAGCAGCCGTCGAACGCGATCGGCCCATCGGCCGGACACGTACTTGAGCAGCGCGGCGGTGGCCTCGGCGGCGCCCTCGACAACCCCGATGTACGCGGCTCCGGCTCCCAGCGTGGTGAGGAAGGCCGGCAAGAGCGGCATCACCATGTCGCTGGAGATGTCCGCCAGGAGCGACACCACCCCGAGGATGACGACGTTCCTGGGGAGCCTCACGCGCGCTTGAGTTGTTCCGACTCGAGGACGCGCAGGCGTGGCGCGCCGGGAGGAGTGACCTCGGCGCGCGCCGAGATGGACTCCAGCGACCGCGCGAAGCTGCCCGCGGTGAGCTCCAGATCGCGCAGCGTGATCTCGCACTCGTCCAGCTGGCCCTCGGCAACGATGGCGGCGATGGCCCGGTCCACCAGCGGTCGCAGCTTGTCGGGCGTGGAGACGGCTAGGTTGCGCGAGGTGGCGACGACGACGTCGGCGTGGAGGCCGAC
>DASRTX010000276.1:0-7456 GCA_035655715.1 Myxococcales bacterium
GATCGGCTTCCGCTGGGACAGCGCCGGGATCGTCTGGCCGCTGCGGCAGCCGCTGCTCTCGCCCAAAGACGCCGCCCTGCCCACCCTGGCGGAGCTGCGCAAGATCCTGGAAGGCTGATGGCCCAACCGCGGGAGGACCGGCAGCGCGCGAGAGAGGTGCAAAGCGGAGCCACGCGCGCGGCCGTGCTGGGGATGAGCGACGGGCTGGTGACGAACGTCTCCTTGATCCTCGGGGTGGCGGGAGCGCAGCCCGGCGGAAGGTTCGTGCTGCTCGCCGGGCTGGCGTCGCTGGTGGCGGGCGCCGCGTCCATGGCCGTCGGCGAGTACGTCTCCATGGCCGCGCAGGTGGAGCTGCTCCAGCGCCTGCTCGCCGAATTCCGCGAGCACATGTCGCGCGATCCGGAGGCGGCGCGCGAGGACCTGGAGGAGTTCATCCGCCGCGGCGGCGTGATGCAGGCCACCGCGCACAACGCCAGCAAGCAGATCTCGCTGGTGCCCGACCGCGCGCTGGCGGTCTATGCGCGCTCGCTGGGGCTGGATCCGGAGGAGCTGGGCTCTCCCTGGAAGGCCGCGGTCACCTCGCTGCTCACCTTCGCGGCCGGCGCATTGGTGCCGCTCTTGCCCTGGTTCTTCACCGGCGGAACGCATGCCGCCGTCCTCTCCATCGCCCTCGGCGGCACGGCCGCCGTGCTGGTCGGAGGCGCGTTGGGCTTCCTGGGCGGCCGCAACGTCGCCTGGAGCGCCGCGCGCCAGCTGCTGGTGCTGATCATCGCCGCCGCCGCCACCTGGGGGGCGGGGAAGCTGTTCAACGTGACCGTCACGTAGGAACGGGGATCGCCGCTGGCTCACGGCGAGCCGGCCGCCCCCTTCCTGCGGTCCAGCTCGGCGTCCACGAATTTCTGCACCACCGCGCGGTCCGCGGCGGGGGCGGAGCGGAGGCGGCCGAGCATGGCGTGGAGCTGCGGTTCCGACATCCGCGCTTCCCACTTCTCGTCGCGCAGGTCGAACACCGCCAGGGCCTTGGGCTTTGCCGTCGCCAGCGCGCCGTCGTGGCACTTGTTGCAGCCGTGCGCGACGAGGACGCCCGCAACGGGCCGCGCTGGTTGCGCGGTAGCGGCGGCGAGCAGGGCGAGGACGGCACCGGACATGGCTTCGGTTGAACCAGCGGCGCGCGGTTGTATGCCCGAATCTACTCAGTAGAACTTGCCGCCGCTCTCGGCCAGCTGCACCAGCCTGGGGGCCGGCGCGAAGCGCCCGCCGAACCGGTCCTGGTAGCGGCGCAGCTTCTCCACCACCTGCGCCGGCCCGAGCGAGTCGGCGTAGCGGAAGGGGCCGCCCCTGAACGGAGGCCAGCCCAGGCCGAAGACCGCTCCGACGTCGCCGTCGCGCGCCGAGCGCAGGATGCCCTCGCCCAGGCAGAGCGCGGCCTCGTTGACCATCTGCAGCACGCAGCGCTCGGCGATCTCCGCGGCGGGCGGCGAGCTGCGCTTCTGGCCCTGCGGCGTGAGGTCGTAGACGCTGCGATCGACCTCCTTCTTCTTCGAGGCCGCGTCGTCGTAGTGGTAGAAGCCCTTCTTCGCCTTGCGCCCCAGGCGGCCGCTCTCCACCAGCTTCTCGAAGCCCGGCGGCGGCGCCAGCCGCGCCCCGAACGACTCGTGCATGACGTGCGCGACCTTCGACCCCACGTCGATGCCCACCTCGTCGAGGAGCTGCATCGGCCCCACCGGAAAGCCAAAATCGACCAGCGCGCGGTCAATGTCCTCCACCGCCGCGCCGTCGTTGAAGATGAAGGCCGCCTCGTTCACGTAGGGCGCGAGGATGCGCGAAGTGTAGAAACCGGGCCCGTCGTTGACCACGATGACGGTCTTGCCGATCTTCTTGCCCAGCCCCACCACCGTGGCCACGGTCTCCGCGGAAGTCTTCGGCGCGCGGATGACCTCCAGGAGCGGCATCCTGTTGACCGGCGAGAAGAAATGCATGCCGATCACCTTCTCAGGCCGCTGCGCGCCTTCGGCGATGCGCCCGATGGGCAGCGACGAGGTGTTGGAGGCGAAGATCGCCTCGGGCGCCTCGCGCTCGACGTCGGCCAGCACGGCGTGCTTGACCTTGAGGTCCTCGAACACCGCCTCGATCACCACGCCGGCCCTCTTCATGCCGCTGTAGTCGGTGGTGCCGGTCACCAGCATGAGCTTGTCCTGCCGCTCGCGGAAGCTGAGCCGCTTGCGCTTCACACGCTCGTCGAGGATTCCGGCGATCTGCTTGAGGCCGCGCCCCAGCGCCGCGTCGTCCTTGTCCTTGAGCCGCACCGGGATGCCGGCGTCGGCGGTGACGTAGGCGATGCCCGCGCCCATCAGGCCGGCGCCCAGCATCGCCACCTTCTCCACCTTGCCCGGCTTGACCGCCGGGTCGTCCACGCCGGTGTCCTTCTTCAGCGCCTGGGTGGCGAAGAAGATCTCCACCAGCCGCCGCGAGACGTCGCTCACCACCAGCTCGCCGAAGAGGTTCGCCTCCGCGCGGTAGCCCTCCTCGGGCCCCTTCTCCACGCCGATGCGCACCGCCTCCAGCGCGCGCTCCGGCGCGGGATAGTGGCCGCGCGTCTTTGCCAGCAGCGCCTTGCGCGCCTGCTGGAAGAGGATGCGGCGGCCCACCGGGTTGTCCTCCAGCGCGATCTGCTGCAGCACTTCCGAGCGGAGCAGCTTGGGCAGCGTCAGCTCCACCTTGTGCCGATCGACGCGCAGCTCGCCCTTGGCCAGCTCCAGCGCACGCCGACGCGCCACCTCGAGCAGGATGGGCCTGGGCACCACCTCGTCGACCAGCCCCAGCTTGCGCGCCTTGGAGGGACGCACCGGACCGCCGGCCAGGATCATGTCCAGGGCCGCGGCGATGCCGATCAGCTGCGGCAGCCGCTGCGTGCCGCCCGCGCCGGGGATCAGTCCCAGCTGCACCTCGGGCTGTCCCAGCTGCGTCTTCTTGTCGTCGGTGGCGATCCGGTAGGTGCAGGCCAGCGCCAGCTCCATGCCACCGCCCAGCGCCGGGCCATGGATGGCCGCCACCACCGGCTTCTTCTTGCCCAGGTCCTCCAGCCGCTGCATCGCCTGCTGCCCGCCGCGGGCCAGCGCGGTGGCCTCGACCGCGGTCTTCACCCGCGCCAGCATCTCCACGTCGGCGCCGACCACGAAGCTGTCAGGCTTGGCGGAAGCGATGACGATGGCCTTCACCGCCGGATCCCCGGCCAGCTTCCCGAACACCTCGTCGAAATCGTGCTGGAAGCTGTCGCGCAGGGTGTTCACCGGCTCGCCGGGAACGTCGTAGAGCACCAGCGCCACGCCGTCCGCGCCGGTCTCGAATCGCAGTGCCGATGCCATCTACGTCCTCTCCAGGATGCAAGCCGCGCCCAGCCCGCCCGCGGCGCAGATCGAGATCAGCGCGGTGTTCTTGCCCGAATCCGCCAGCTCGCGCAGGGCCTGGTGAACCAGCCGCGCGCCGGTGGCGCCGAAGGGATGCCCCAGCGAGATGCTGCCGCCGCGCGGGTTGAGCTTCTCCTCCGGCACCTCGCCGATGGGCTCGGCCCCGCCCAGGTACCGGTCGGCGAACTTCTTCGAGGCCCAGGCCTGGAGGTTGGAGAGCACCTGCGCGGCGAAGGCCTCGTGGATCTCCACCAGGTCGATGTCGGCCAGCTTCATCCCCGCGCGCTTGAGCGCCTTGGGAGCCGAGAACGCCGGCGCCTGCAGGAGCTGCCACGACGGATCGACCGCGGCATACGCGTAGGCACGCAAGAAACCCAGCGGCCTGAGCCCCAGTTCCCGCGCACGCTCCTCCGCGCAGATCACCAGCGCCGCGGCGCCGTCGGTCAGGGGCGACGAGTTGCCCGCGGTGATGCTGCCGTACTTGCGGTCGAAGACCGGCTTGAGCTTCGCGTAGCCCTCGAGCTTCGAGTCCTTGCGGACGATGTTGTCCTCCGCCACCACGGTGGCGAAGTCTTCGCCGGTGAGGACGCGCATCACTTCCTTGGAGAACTTCCCCTCTGCCCACGCCTGGGCCGCCAGCGTGTGCGAGCGGTGCGCCCACTGGTCCTGCGCCTCGCGGGAGATGCCGTTCTCCTTGGCCATCTTCTCCGCCGACTCGCCCATGGAGAGGCCGGTGGAGTACTCGGCGATGGCGGGCGGCACGGGCAAGAGATCCCTGGCGCCCACGTCGCTGAAGGCCCTCACCTTCTCCATCAGCGTGCGCCCGCGGGAAGCGGCCAGCACTGCCTGGGCCACTGGCCGCGAGTAGCTGATGGGCACGTCGCTCATCGCCTCCGCGCCGCCCACCACAGCCAGATCGACTTCGCCGAGCGCGATGGCGTCTGCGGCGCTGGTCATCGCCTGCAGGCTGGTGGCGCAGGCGCGCACCACCGAATAGGCGTCGACGTTCTTGGGCAGGCCGGTGGCAAGCCCGACTTCGCGGGCGATGTTGGGCAGCTGCACCGAAGGGATCACGGTGCCGAAGACGATCTGGTCGATGGCGGCCGGAGGAACCTCGGCGCGCTGCACCAGCTCGGCCACCACCTGCTTGCCCAGCTCCAGCGCCGAGAGATCCTTGAACGCCGTGCCGGATTTGACGAAGGGAGTTCTGAGGCCGGCGACGATGGCGACGCGGCGGCCGGGACGGGTGGCCATGGCAAAAGCTCCTTTTTGTCCGCGGGTTGCTAACAGCGGCGGCGCGCCGCGTCAAGCACTGAGTGAATGCTCATTCAGTGGCGCGATTCCACACCAGCCGCGAGATGTCGCGCACCGTGGCGGCCGCCTCTTCCTTGCTCTCGAAACCGCGCGTCATCACCACCAGCACGTACGGCTTGCGCCCCTGCCGGAAGACCAGCGCGGCGTCGTGGTAGTGGCGGGTGATGTCGCCGGTCTTGTGCGCGACTCGCGTCCCGCTCGGCAGCCCTGCGGGGATGCCCTCGTTGAACTGCTGTCGCTCCAGTATGGCCAACGCGGGCGGCGGCGCCGCCTCCAGCAGCAAGGCCAGGTCGTGGGCGGTGGTGGTGTTGTCCAGGCCCTGCTCGTGCGCCTTGAGATCTTCCACGCCGCGGAGGATGCGGATGTCGCTCGCGCCCAGCTCGCGGCAGACGCGCTCCACCTCGGCGGCGCGCAGCGTCTGCATCACCAGATTGGTGGCCAGGTTGGAGGAGCGCACGATCATGTGCTCGAGCAGCACGCCCAGCGGCACTTCCTTGCCCAGCTGCGTGTAGGGCCAGGGGTCGTCGTCGTCCTTGGGGTCCACCGAGAAAGTGCCGCCGCCGGGGGCGATGCTGGCGAAGCGGTTCTCCACCCGCACCGGCTTCTCCAGCGGCGCGGCCATCCGATAAGCCGCCAGCAGCACCGCCAGCTTCATGGTGCTGGCGGCGTGCATCTGCTCGCGGGCGTGCAGCTCGACGCGCTGGCCGGTCTGCAGATCGTGGAAGGCCACCCCGATGGTCTGCGGGTGCGCCGCGAGCAGCAGCGCCAGCGCCTGCTCAAGCCCGCTCATCAATGCTCCGGCCTACGGCCTACGCCCGGGCGCCGACCCGTCGGCGCCCTCCTCGCGGATCTTGAGCAGGTACTCCCAGGAGTAGATGCCCGTCGAGTGGCCGTCGCTCCACTGTATCTGCATCGCGTAGCGCCCCACCTCGTGCATGCCTTGCGGCTTGACGTCGGCCTTCACCTGCTCCTCGCCCACCACCCGCGTGCCGCTCCACTCTTCCACGCACTCCGCGCAGGGACAGCGCGCGCGCAGCCAGCGCGGCGGGAAGCTCGATTCGCGCCCGTCGCTCCAGCGCACCAGGAGGTTCCCCTCGGGGTCGAAGGCCAGGTCGGTCGGTTTAACCTGCGGTGCCTGCGGCTTGATGTTGTCGAGGAGGCCCATGGCGGTCCTTGTAGCGCAACTGGTATGCAGCGCGCGATGCTCCGCTCTTCCCGCGTCTTCCGGGCCGTCGCCCTGCCCTACGAGCTCTTGACCCGCAACCCCATGTGGGAGAGCCATTGCGCGCGCATGGCGCTGGAGCTGCCGGAGGGCGCGCGCCACGTCCTCGACGTGGGCTGCGGCCCCGGCAACTCCGCGGCGCACCTGCCCCGCGGCGCCATCGGCGGGGACCCGGCGCTCTCCATGCTGCGCCGCGCGCGCCGGCGCACGCCGTCGATGCCCCTCGTGGCGCTGGATGCGGCGGCGCTGCCGGTGCGGACTGGGTCGCTCGACGCGGTCACCTTCCACAGCGTCCTCTATCTCCTTCCCGACCAGCCCGGGGCCCTGCGCGAGGCGGCGCGGGCGCTGCGGCCCGGCGGCCGCGCCGTCCTGCTGGAGCCGCAGGAAGGAAGGCGCGCCACGGTCTTCGGCCTGCTTCGAGCTCTGCCGCGGCCGCGCTGGGCGTTGGCGGCGGTTCTCTGGCGCGGGATGAGCGGCCTCTACGGGCGGCCCAGCCCGCAGTCGCTCTGGCGCGCGCTGGAGGCGGCCGGGTTGCGGATGGTGCGGATGGAGGAAGCGTTGGGCGGACTGGGCCTCCTGGCGGTGGCGGAGAAGCCTTGAGGATCCTGCACTTCTCCGATCCACACGTGCAGCTCCCGCGCTGGCGCGAGCGCAAGCTGCGCGAGCTGGGGCCGCTGCGGATGCTGGCCACCGTGGAGCTGTGGAAGGGGCGCGGCCGGGACTACGACGACGCGCTCCCCAAGCTGCGCCAGATCGTCCGCGACGCCGATGCGCTGCACGCCGATCTGGTGATCTGCACCGGCGATCTCACGCAGCTCGCCGTGGAGGAGGAGTTCGCGCTCGCGCGGGAGGCGCTGGAGCCGCTGGGCGACCGGCTGGTGTCCATCCACGGGAACCACGATCGCTACCCCATCGGCGGCAAGCCCAATCGCCTGTACGAGACCTACTTTCCGCCGCGGCCGCTCCCCGGCTTCATCGCGGCCCTCGACTCCTGCGGCGACGTCTGCTGGCCCGTCATCACGCAGGGCAGGATCGGGGGCGACGACCTGCGCCAGGACTTCCGCGGCAAGCTGGTGCTGGTGCACCACGCGCCCTTCCGCCGCGACGGAGTGCCGGACTGGCCCTGGCACCGCCTGCGCGGCGCGCGCCAGTTGCTGGACGCCACGCGGGGCGCGCTGGCCGTGCTCTGCGGCCACATCCACGACCGCTTCCACGCCTCGAACGTCTATTGCGCCGGCTCGTCCACCGCGCGGGGCGCGGAAGGCTATTGGCTGCTCGACCGGGACAACGACCGGCTCACCAGCGCCCGTCAATTTGGCCTGGGCGCCCGCCCCTCCCGCCCCGACCCCGCCGTCCAGTAACTCTTACAGCCACTCCTCACCCCCGGCCCTTCCGGACCGCCAAAAAATAAAAAAAATTTTTTTTCTTGCGGCCGAGGGTCAGGGACGGATGTGGGCGGCTTGGAGGTCGGCCGCGGTGGACGCGATGGCCAGGAGTTCCGGCCTTCGGCGTA
>DASRTX010000277.1:0-9935 GCA_035655715.1 Myxococcales bacterium
TGCGGCTCGCGGCCGACGTTGATCTCCAGCAGCACGCGCTGCGTGAGCGCGGCCGCGCTCGCGCGCCTTGCGAGCTCCTGCGCCAGCGCCAGCCGGTCGCAGGTGTGGATCAGCGCGGCGCGCCCCACCACCAGCTTCGCCTTGTTGGTCTGGAGCGCGCCGATGAAGTGCCACTCCACGCCGGCTCCCAGGGCCTCCGACTTCTCCCGCAGCTCCTGCGCGTAGTTCTCGCCGAAGAGCCGCTGGCCCGCGCTCATCGCCTCGCGCAAGAGCTCCAGCGGCTTGGTCTTGCTCACGGCGATGAGCCGCACCGACCCCTCGTCGCGCCCGGCCCGCGCGCAGGCCTCCGCGATGCGCGCCCGCACGGTGGCGATGCGCGCGGCTACGTCCACGGCAGCTCCACGCCGGCCTCCTGGAGGAGGGCCAGCGTCTCCGGCAGCGGCAGGCCCACCACGTTGCTGAAGCTGCCTTCGATGCGCTCGATGAACGCGCCGGCCAGGCCCTGGGCGGCGTAGGCACCCGCCTTGTCGTCGCCCTCGCCGGACGCCGCCAGCCAGCGCACCTGCGCCTCCGTGAGCTCTGCAAACCTCACCCGCGTCATCGCCGCCGTGGCGCGCAGGCCGGCGATGGCCACCGCCGTGATCACCTCGTGCTCGGCGCCGGAGAGCCTGCGCAGCATCCGCTCCGCGTCGGGGGTGTCGCGCGGCTTGCCCAACACCTGGTCCTGGCTCACCACCACGGTATCAGCGCCGAGCGCCGCGAATCCGGGCCGCGCGCCGGCGGCCGCCTTCTCCCGGGCCAGCCGCATCGCGTACTCGAGCGCCGGCTCTCCGGCGCGCTGCGTCTCGTCGATGTGGGCCGGTGCAACCTGGAAGCGCACCCCCAGGCGCTCGAGGAACTCGCGGCGGCGCGGCGACGCGGAGCAGAGCAACAGCTTCATGGGGGCCCATTATCGGAATTGGCGCGACGCGACAACTCCGCTTACACTCCTGGGATGCGGGGGAAGGACCTCCTCCGGGAGCTGCAGCGCACCGTCGACGAGCTTGCCGTTCTCAACGAGATCGGCAAGGCGCTCACCGCTTCGCTCGACATCGGCGAAGTGATGCACGTCATCCTCGCCAAGGTCAGCGAGCTGCTCAAGCCGCGCAACTGGTCGCTGCTGCTCAAGGACCCCGCCACCTCTGAGCTCTACTTCCACGCCGCGGTGGGCGCGGGCTCCGACACGCTGCTCGGGATGCGCATCAAGCCCGGCGAGGGGATCGCCGGCTGGGTGGCGCAGCACAACCAGCCGCTCCTGGTGAACGACGTGCACGCCGACCCGCGCTTCGCCTCGCGCTTCGATCAGGCGTCCCGCTTCCACACCCAGTCCATCCTCTGCGTGCCGCTGGCCTTCAAGGAGCGGACCCTCGGCGTCATCGAGCTGGTCAACGGCGAAGGCGACGGCGGCTTCAGCGAGGAAGACCTCAAGATCCTGGGCACGGTGGCCGAGTTCAGCGCCATCGCCATCGAGAACGCGCGCAACTTCCACAAGGTGCAGGAGCTGACCGTCCTCGACGATCACACCGGCCTCTTCAACTCGCGCCACCTGCGCCGCTCACTGGAGAGCGAGGTGGTGCGCGCCACCCGGTTCGGCCACCCGGTGTCGCTGATCTTCTTCGATCTCGATCACTTCAAGCGCGTCAACGACACGCACGGTCACCAGGCCGGATCGCAGGTGCTGCACGAGGTGGGGTCGCTGCTGCTCAAGACGCTGCGCTCCACCGACGTGCCGGTGCGTTACGGCGGGGACGAGTTCGTCATCCTCATGCCGGAGACCAGCAAGGACCAGGCGGTGGCGGCGGCGCGGCGCATCGGGGCGGAGATCGCCCGCCAGCCCTTCCTCGCCGACCGGCCCTACGGCCCGCTCAAGCTCACCGCCAGCCTGGGCGTGGCCTCCTTCCCCGACGATGCGCGGGAGCCCGACGATCTGCTGCTCCGCGCCGACGAGGCGATGTACCGCGTCAAGGCCACGCAGCGGGGAGGCGTCTTCGCGGCGCCGCCCTCGCAGCCGCCGTCCGAGCCGGCGCCCGCCCGGAATGCAACGCTGACCGCCGGTGTATCCTCGGAGCCATGAAGCTCACCCCGCTCGACCTCTCGCAGAAGACGTTCCGCAAGGTGCGCCTCGGCGGCCTGGAGGAGCGCGAGGTGCGGGCGTTCCTCGAGCAGGTGGCGCGCGAACTGGAGGACCTGGCGCGCAAGCTCAACCGCCAGGACGAGGAGCTGCGCCGGCGCGAGGCGCGCATCAACGAGTTCAAGGATCGCGAGCAGCTTCTCCAGCAGACGCTCACCACCGCGCAGAAGCTCTCGGAAGAGATGAAGAGCAACACCCGCAAGGAGGCGGACATCGTCCTCTCCGACGCGGAGCTGCAGGCGGAGAAGATCATCGCCAACGCGCAGGCCAGGCGCATGCAGCTGATCGGCGAAATCGACGAGCTCAAGCGCGCCAAGGCCAGCTTCGTCCAGCAGCTCTCGGCGATGCTGGAGACCCACAAGTCGTTCCTCGACCACATCCGCGGGGACGCCATCTCCTCCGAGCCCCCGCCTGCGCCCGCCGGCGACAACGTGTCGTTCCTCGCGCCGCCGGTGGCGAAGAAGAAGTAGCCCGGCTACTTGCGCAGGCGAAAGACCGTCCGCATGCGGGGCACGACGTCCCGGATTCGGACGTCTTGCGCAATCGCCGCGCTGCGTCTACCTTCCCGCGCCCGATGCCGAACGCGCGCGCGCCGAAGGACTTCCAGGGCCTCTTGCTTGCGCTGCAGACCTACTGGGCGGAGCGCGGCTGCGCGCTGATGCAAGGCTACGATCTGGAGGTGGGCGCGGGCACCATGAACCCCGCTACGTTCCTGCGCGTGCTGGGACCCGAGCCCTGGAACGTGGCCTACGTGGAGCCTTCGCGCCGGCCCGCCGACGGGCGCTTCGGCGAGAATCCCAACCGGCTGCACCAGCACCACCAGTACCAGGTGATCCTCAAGCCCAGCCCCAAGGACGTGCAGGAGATGTACCTGGGCTCCCTGCGCGCCATCGGCATCACCTCCGACGACCACGACCTCCGCTTCGTGGAGGACGACTGGGAGTCTCCCACGCTGGGCGCCTGGGGTCTCGGGTGGGAGGTGTGGTGCGACGGCATGGAGGTGACGCAGTTCACCTACTTCCAGCAGGCGGGCGGGTTCGAGTGCCGGCCCGTCGCCGCCGAGCTCACCTACGGGCTGGAGCGCATCGCCATGTACTTGCAGGGCGTGGACGACATCTACGATCTGGTCTTCTGCACCTATCCCGACGGCACCAGGCTCACCTACCGCGACGTCTTCTGGCAGAACGAGCGCGAGCAGAGCGAATACAGCTTCCACGCCAGCGATCCGGACCGCCTCTTCCGCCTCTTCGACGAGTACGAGAAGGAGTGCAGGTCCCTCTTGGAGAAGAAGCTGCCGCTGCCCGCGTACGACTACTGCCTCAAATGCTCGCACGCCTTCAACCTGCTCGACGCCCGCGGCGCCATCAGCGTCACCGAGCGGCAGGGCTACATCCTGCGCGTGCGCAAGCTGGCCCACGACTGCGCGAAGCTCTATCTCGCCACCCGCACGCGGATGAAGTTTCCCGCGCTCAAGGACCGCTCCCTGGCGGACAAGGAACTGCAGCGCCACCAGGACCTGCTCGGGGAAGCGTGATGGACCTGGTCTTCGAGATCGGCACCGAGGAGCTGCCCGCGAGCTTCCAGCGCCCCGCGCTGGAATGGATGGCGGCGGAGATCAACAAGGGCCTGGACGACGCGCGGCTCAACGGCGAGGGCGAAGGGCAGCGGGCCAACGTGGCCACCTACGCCACGCCGCGCAGGCTGGCGTTGATCGTCACCGCCATCGCCGCGCGCGCGCCGGACGTGCGCAAGAAGCTCTCCGGCCCGCCGCTCAAGCAGGCCCAGCAGGACGGCAAGTGGACCAAGGCGGCGGAGGGGTTCGCGCGCAAGGCGGGCGTGCCGCTGGACGCGCTGCGCGTCGAGGGCGACCGGGTGGTGGTGGAGCAGGAGCTGCGCGGCCTGACCGCCGCGGAGGCGCTGCCGCCGCTGCTCGCGCAGATCGTCAGGGGCGTGCCTTTTCGCAAGTCGATGCGCTGGGATTCGCTGGAGGGCGACGCCTTCGCCCGGCCGGTGCACTGGATCGCGGCCGCGCTGGACGGCAAGCCGCTGGAGGTGCGCTTCGCCGACGTGGTGAGCGGTCCCAAGACGCGCGGCCACCGCTTCGCGGCTCCCGCCGAGCTGCCGCTGCCCTCTGCCAAGGCGTACGTCGAGACGCTGCGCAAGGCGCACGTGCTGGCCGACTGGGCGGAGCGCAGCAAGCGCATCGCCGAAGAGGTGGCGCGGGCGGCGCGGGAAGCCGGCGGCACGCCCCGGCCCGACCCGGAGCTCGTGGAGACCGTGACCGGGCTGGTGGAAGAGCCGTTCGCCGTGGCCGGCTCCTTCGACCGGGACTTCCTGCAGCTCCCGCCCGAGGTGCTGGTCTCCGAGATGCGCGGCCACCAGAAGTACTTCGCCGTGCAGGACGCCAAGGGCGAGCTGCTGCCGGCCTTCGTGGCCGTCTCCAACACCAAGGTGCGCGACCCCGCCGTCAGCCGGCGCGGCTACGAGCGCGTGCTGCGCGCCCGCCTCTCCGACGGGAAGTTCTTCTTCGACGAGGACCGCAAGCAGCCGCTGCGGTCGCGGGTGGAAAAGCTCGCGCGCCGCACCTTCGTGCAGGGCCTGGGCAGCGAGCTGGACCGGGCGCGGCGGCTGCGCGAGCTGTCGCTGTGGCTGCACGGCGCGACCGGCCGCGGCGAGCCGGGCGCCCTGGCCGAGGCGGCGGAGCTGTGCAAGGCCGACCTGACCACGGGCATGGTGGGCGAGTTCCCTGAGCTGCAGGGCATCATGGGCCGCGTCTACGCGCTGCACGACGGGGTGCCGCGGGAGGTGGCGGAGGCGATCTTCGAGCACTACCTGCCGCGCGGCGCGGAGGAGCGGCTTCCCGGCTCCGACACCGGCGCGCTCCTGGGCATGGCCGACCGGCTGGACATCCTGGTCGGGCTGTTCGGACTGGGCAAGGAGCCCACCGGCACCGCGGATCCCTACGGGCTGCGCCGCGCCGCACTGGGCCTCTTGCGCGTCACGCTGGCCCGAGGCTACCGCTTCGATGCCGGCGAGGCGCTGCGCGCCGCGCAGAAGCAGCACGGCAAGGACGACGCGGCGGTGCGCGAAAAGGTGTGGCAGTTCCTGCTGGGGCGGCTGGAGGTGCTGCTGCGCGAGAAGGCGCAGCCCGACTCGGTGCAGGCCGCGCTGCACACCGGCTCCCGCGAGCTGGTGGCGCTGGAGAAGCGGGTGCTGGCCCTGCAGACGGTCCGCGAGAAGAGCCGGGCCCAGTTCGAGGCCACCGCGGCCGCCTTCAAGCGCATCGGCAACATCCTTCTGCAGGCACAGCAGAAGGGGCTTACGCCCGTGGGACTGAAGTCGGCGCTCTTCAAGCTGCCGGCCGAGCAGGCACTGGGGGCGGCCCTGGAGCAGAGCCGCGCGCGCGTGTCCACCGCGCTGGCCGAAGAGGAGGATTACCGCGCCGTTTATGCCACCCTGGCGGAGCTGCGCCCGGTGGTGGACCGCTTCTTCGACGACGTGATGGTGATGGACCCCGATCCGGCCCAGCGCGACAATCGTCTCGCCCTGCTGCGCGCCTTGCACGAGCTGTTCGCACCCCTGGCGGATTTCTCCCGATTGCAAGTAGATAAAACGGCTTGACCCCAGGGCCAGTCGGCCCTAGGAAGGCCGCTTGCATGAAGATGCGTCTCGCCCTGTTGGCGGCCCTGACGGCCGCGTGCAACACCTCCTCCGCCGACCTGTTGCCGCCGCCCTTCGGGCCCAACGGGCAACAGCCGACGCGCCTCTTCTTTCCCACCGGCCTCGCCGTCGCGCCCGACGGCACGCTGCTGGTCGCGAACGGCAACTTCAACCATGCCTTCGACTCCGGCACGGTGGCGAGCATCCGGAAGTCGTACCTGGACGGGCTGTTCAGGGCGGCCCGCGACTGCGACAAGGCCACGCCCGACAGCGGCTGCGATCAGGCCAATTCGGACATCGCCTTCGCCGACGCCGTCATGATCGGGAGCTACGCCGGGCCGCTCATGTTCAACGCTGCCGGGACCATGGCCCTGACCGGCTCGCGCGACAGCGGCATCCTCAACGCGGTCACCGTCGGCGCGGGCGGCGTCCTTGGCTGCCCGCCGCGACCCGGCAACAGCGGCAAGGATTGCCGCGCGGGGCTCGTCGACCTGGGCAAGGCCGCAGCCATCGACGCCCCCTTCACCATCATCGCCGGGGACTCGCAGGGCCCCGGCCAGCCGGCGCCGCAGCCGGTGCTCTTCGTCACCTCCGTGGTGCCGCACGTCGACGAGGTCTCGGGCGGTGTCCTCTTCACCAGCGCCAACGTGGCCGCGCTGGACATGGACAATCCGGCGCGGTTGCTCTTCACCATGTCGGTGGCCTCCTTTCCATTCGTGGCCAACGGCACCGCGGTGGGACCAATGGTCTTCGATTCCAGCCGGCGGCAGCTCTACCTGAGCGGGTGTTACCAGAGGTTCGCCAGCGGGGGCGCCGGCGAGCCCGGCACCGGGATCTGCCCGAACCAGGCCTCGAACCTCCTGCGCATCATGAACGTGGACGGACAGGCCGACAGCCGGCCCTCCCTGCTCGACATGTACGGCGACGTGCAGAGCAGCCTCACCGTCCAGCTCCTCCTCGCCGACCGCGACGCGAACGGGATGCCGATGACGCTGTGGGCCACCATGCGGTCTCCGGACACGCTCGTGCAGATCCAGCTTCCCGCGCAGCCCTCGGTGGCCCCGCGCGTGCGCCGCGCCATCCCGCTGCCCGTCTCGCCGGCGGACATGGTGCTCATCCAGCGACCCGCCGGAAGGCCGGAATTGATCGCCATCGCGGCGGAGAAGGCAGGAGCGGTGGCCATCTACGACACGGCCACGAGCAGCGTCGTCTCCCAGCTGAACCGCCTGGGCGACTCGCCCTTCAACCTCAAGCAGATCCCCTGTCCCGCGGAGTTGCCTTCCGATTCTGCCTGCCTCGCCACCAGCGTATTCCAGGCCTGCCGGGTCGCCCTCATCGAGGTCCCGACCAACGCGCCCTGGAACGCCAAGCTGCGCGCGCGCATGGGGAGCTGCCCTTGATCCGCCGCCTCCTCCCCTGCGCCCTGCTGGCCGCCGCCTGCAGCTCGAACGCCGTGACCACGGCGACCGGCGAGTTCACCGCGCCGACGGGGCTGGCGGCCACCTCGGCGGGCGACCGCGACGTGCTCTTCATCGCCAACTCCGGGCGCGATTCGCTCCGCGCGCTGCAGATCTGCAACCACGCGCTCCTCGCCGACGGCGGCGGAGTGGACCCGGCCGACACCTGCTCCCCCAAGGAGAACCTCCAGTTCGTCCCCGGCCCCATCCGCGTCTTCCCCGCCAACATCGAGACGGCCAACCGCCCCCTGCACCTCGCCGGCGCCCGTGTCACGCGCAGCGACGGCCCAGCGGGAGGAGTGGCCCTGGCGGTAGGCGCCGACTCCACCGTCGCCGTGGTGGACGCGTACAGCATGGTGCAGACGCAAGCCGACGGCGGGGTTCCCACGGCGGTGACAAACGTCGATCTGCAGGCGCAGACGGTGGACGTGGCGGCGGCCAACCCGCTCGCCGCGAATCTGGTGGAGCAGGCTGTGCCCGCCGGCTCCACCGTGACCGCGTACGTGGCCACCAGCGTGCCGCCGCGGATCGTCTGGCTGGACGTGGGGCTCGACGGAACCACCAATCAACCCAAGGTCACGGTGCACGCGCAGTGCGATCTCGATGCCTCGACGGTGCCGGCGCGCATCGCGGTCGCGCCGGGGAGCGACGCCGACGTCTACGTGGCCGATCTCGGGCCGGCCGGCGGCGTGATCCACGTGCCCAAGACCGGGATCGCGGGCGGCGCCTGCGTTGCCAACCGCATCTCGGCCAACGGCCGCCGCGTGCGCGCGCTGTCGTTGAGCCCTCCGTGGTTCCAGTTCCCCCTCTCCCAGGACGAGAAGGATCCGGACGTCGTGCACCCCTCCGGGGAGCTGCTGGCGATGGTGCTGGAGCCCCTGGCGTGCAGCGGCACCAGCCCCGACTGCGGCAACACGCCGGGGGGTGTCGAGCTGGATTCGGGCGGGATCCTCTTCGCCCGCACGGCCGACGGGGCCATCCTGCCGGTCCCGCCCTTCGACGTGCTCTCGACCGCCGCGCCCGAGCCGATGCAGCCGCTCGTGGTCCCGGGCAGCGTGGGCATTCCCATGGACATCGCCTTCCTGCGCGCGGTGCCGCCCCGCGCCACCCTGCCGCTGATCCCCCCGGACCTCTCGCCCTGCACCCGCGCCCCCTGCACGCCGCTCTACATCGGCGTGCCCACCACCACCACCACGCGCACCTTCCAGCTGCTCGCCGCGATGACCAGCACCGACGGCGGCACCTTCCTCATCGACGTGATCAACCGGCGCTACGTGAGCACCGGCTTCTTTGCGCTCGACACCGCCCCTGCCGGCCTGGACCCCTTCGTGGACGTGCCTGCGGTCTTCACTGAAACGAGACCCGGCCAGGTCCCGACCGAGCCTACCCTGGCGGCCGACACCATGCAGGCCGGCGTGACCCGGAGCAGCCGCTGGAGGGCCATCTGGCACTCGGCGGTGCCAGGCCTCGATCGCCGGGCGGGCACCATCATCCCCGCCGCGGACGGCACCTTGCTGTTCAAGACTCCGCCGGGAAACCTCAAGCTCTGGACGCAGGATCCCGCCATCCAGCTGGCGCCGGGAGACCTGGTCTCGTTCGCGGCGTATGTGCAGACCGATCCTTCGCCGCTCTGCGGCGCGCTGATCTCCCGCGAGTCGCTGTCGCCCCTGCGGTTCGAGGTGCCCATCGTCTCCATCGCCGACGACTCGATGGTGCTGGGTCCGGCCGCTGCGAACATCCTCTTCTCGCCCGAGGTTTGCTCCTCGTTCGGGGTGGTCGCCGAGGTGCGCACGGGCGGGACGCAGCCCTGGCTGGTGCTGGAGGACAACCCCGGCGCCCTGCTTGGGGCGGGCACCGTCCGCGGCCGCATCCCAGAGAACGGCTCGCTGCTGATCCACGAGCCGCGGTTCGACTACCCCTTCGACTATACGATTGCAGCTCCGCCTCTCGCGACCTCCGACACGGCGATGAAGATCACGGTCACCGGGGTGCCGGGCGGAGCGGGCAGCGGCTTCCAGTTCAGTGTGGCCGACGCCAACTCGGTGGTCTCGTACCGGGACACCCTCCTCACCGCCGGCCTCGCCACCACCGTGTACGGTTACAGCTCCCCGCGGGTGCCGTCGATCATCTTCTCCTCGATCACCGGCGCCAACGAGCTGCTGCAGGCCGATCCGACCCAGATCAACGCGACCGTCCTCGGCGTGGTCGTCTACCGGTAAAGGCTGGCCCGGCGGCCCGTGGCCGGGATAAGCTCCGAGGCCGAGCCGCCCATGAGCGACGATCGCGCGAAGACACCCCGCACGCTGCTGATCGCCGACCATCTCTGGGAGGCGTTCGCGCTGATGGCCGAGGAGATGGGGGCGGACCGCGACGCGCTGCTCAACCAGGCGCTCTATACCTTTGCCCGGCTCAACGGCTTCCTCCTGCCCGCCGACCTGGCCCGGCTGGGCGCGGTCCCGCAGCCCGGCCTCACCGATTCGGCGCGGCTCCGCGTCGTGCCACCCCCTGCCGAAGACCGCCGGCGCGGCGGCGGCCCGGCCCGCGTGGACGAGCTCGCCGACGAGTTGGAGTCCGGCAGCATCCCTCCGCCCGTCCCGTCCCCGCCCCCCGTCGAGGACGCCGAGGCCTCCGCGGCGGAAGTCGATGAC
>DASRTX010000278.1:0-8881 GCA_035655715.1 Myxococcales bacterium
ATGAGCCCGGCCAGCTCGACCTCGTCCTTCGCGAACTGCGTGACGAGCTCGCCGTTCTGCCCGCGGCAGAGCGGCACGTACTCCCACAAGGGCTTCTCGCCGATGACCACGCCGGCCGCGTGCATGCCGGTGGACCGCGTCAGCCCCTCCAGGGCGCGCGCGTATTCGATGATGGTCTTGAAGATCGGCTTCTGCTCCTGGATCTGCGTGAGCTTGGGCTCCACCTCCAGCGCCTTCTCGATGGTGGGCGGGTGGCCGTCGATGAGCGCGGGGATGTTCCGCGTCAGCTCGTTCACCTCGGCGAAGGGAAGGCCCATCACCCGGGCGACGTCCTTGATGGCGCTCTTGGCGGAGAGCGCGCCGTAGGTGATGATCTGGGCGACGTTGTCCTTGCCGTACTTCTCGGTGACGTAGTTGATCACCTCGCCGCGCCGGTCCTGGCAGAAGTCGACGTCGAAGTCGGGCATCGACACGCGCTCCGGATTCAGGAAGCGCTCGAAGAGCAGGTTGTAGGGCAGCGGATCGATGTCGGTGATGCGCAGCGAGTAGGCCACCAGCGAGCCCGCGCCGGAGCCGCGCCCCGGCCCCACCGGGATGCCGTTGCGCTTGGCCCAATTGATGAAGTCCTGGACGATGAGGAAGTAGCCGGAGAACCCCATCGTGATGACGACGCCCAGCTCGCGCTCCAGCCGCTCGCGGTAGGTGTCGGAATCGACGCGCCTGCCGGTGCGGGCGATCTCCGCGAAGCGCTGGTCCAGTCCCTCGCGGGCGCGGCGCTGGATGTAGCTGTCCAGCGTCTCCCCCTCCGGGACCTGGAACTTGGGCAGGTGCTTGTCCTTGAGGTTGAGCTCGACGTTGCACATCGCGGCGATGCGCCAGGAGTTATGCACCGCCTCTTGCCACTCGGCCCCAACGCCGGTCACTGCCTCCAGCGCGCCGTACATCTCGCCGGGCGCCTTGATGTACAGCTCCTCCGTGTCGTGGCGCAGGCGCTTGGGGTCGTCGAACGTGCGGCCCGAGGCGATGGCCATCAGCACCTCGTGCGCCTTGGCGTCCTCGCGCTTGACGTAGTGGCTGTCCGCCGTCGCCACCAGCTGCAGACCCTCCTCGCGCGCGAGCTGGCAGATGCCGTGGTTCACCGGCAGCTGCTCCTTGAGCGCGTTGCTCTGGATCTCGAGGTAGAGCCGGTCGCCGAAGATCGCCTTGAGGTCCCGAACCTCCCGGCGCGCCTCGTCCATGTCCCCGCGGCGCACCGCGCGCGGGACCGCTCCCGCCATGCAGGCGGTCAGCGCGATGATGCCCTCGCTGTGCGCCTTGAGCAGCGGCTTGTCGACCCGCGGGTCGTAGTAGAAGCCGTCGGTGAACGCCTTGGTGCTGAGGTAGCGCAGGTTCCGGTAGCCCGCGTCGTTCTGCGCCAGCAGCACCAGGTGGTTGCCGATGCGCTGGCTCTTGTCGCCCATGCCCTTCTCGCCGGCGACGTAGGCCTCGAAGCCGATGATGGGCTTGATGCCGTGCTTCTTCGCCTCCTGGTAGAAGCTCACCACCCCGAACATGTTGCCGTGATCGGTGACGGCCACCGCCTTCATGCCGGTGTCGGCGCACGACTTCATCAGATCGGGGAGGCGGATGGCGCCGTCGAGCAGGCTGTAGAGCGTGTGCAGATGGAGGTGCGTGAAGTCTGCGGGCATGAGGCGGGCAGGATACCCGAAGGCGCCGACAAGCCGGGCGCCAAAATCAGGCTAGCCCAGGATATCGCGCAGCGCCGGATCGACGTCGCTGAATCGGAACTGGAAGCCCGACTCGAGGAGCTTCCGGGGAACTGCTCGCTGGCCTTCGAGCAGCGCGGAGGCGAATTCGCCCAGCAGGATCTTCAAGGCGGCTGCCGGCACCGGCGCCCAGGAGGGCCGATGCAGCGCGCGGCCCAGGGCCTTGGCGAACTCCGCCATGGTCACGATGCCCGGGGCGGCGAAGTTGACGGGGCCGGAGAGCGAACCCCGATCGATGCACCAGAGGATGCCCGCCACCTCGTCGGCGAGGTGGATCCAGGGAAACCACTGCCTGCCGTTGCCCACCGGCCCCCCCACGAACGCCTTGAACGGCGGCAGCATGCTGCCCAGCGCGCCGCCCGTGGGGCTGAGCACGATGCCGGTGCGGACCTGCACCGACCGCACCGGCGCCCGGCGCGCCTCCATCTCCCACTTCTCGCAGACGCGCGCCAGGAAGTCGGCGCCTGACCCTGCCGTCTCGTCAAGGATCTCATCGCCGCGGCCTCCGTAGTAGCCCACCGCGCTGGCGTTGACGAGGACGCGGGGCCTGCGCTGCGCGGACGAGATGGCCTCCACCATGGCGCGGGTGCTGCGCAGCCGGCTGATCTCGATCTCCCGCTTGTAGTCGGCCGACCATCGCTTCCCCGCCACGCTGGCGCCCGCCAGGTTCACCACGGCGTCGGCGCCTTCCACGCTCCATGGAGCGCTGCCGAAGCGGGGCAGCGGCAGCGGCTCGTCCCCGCGCTCGCGCAAGGCCTTGGTCAGGGCGCTTCCGATCAGCCCGTGTGAGCCGGCTACTGCCACGCGCATGCCGGAGGGATGCCTGACCGTTTCGAGCGATTCGCTGACTCCGCCCCGGTGGCGCCACGCGCCGCATCAGGAGCGCCACGCTCCACAGGCCCTCCGCGGATCCGGAGATGCTAGAGTGCCCGCCGCGTGAACGAGCTCTGCTGGATCACCCTGCAAGTCCCGGACGTGGAACGGGCGCGCGCGTTCTGGCGCGACGTGATCGGCCTCCCGGAAAAGTCCTACACGCCCGCTTGGGTGGAATTGGAGCTGCGCCAGGGCGTGCTGCTGGCGCTGCACACCGCGTTCTATCCCAAGGGGCTGATCAAGCGCGGGTACGATCGCGGCGGTCCAGTTCTTGCCATCCGGGTTCAGAATCTGGACGAAATGGCCTCGCTGGTCGTGCGCCATGGCGCCAGCGCGTTGGGTGCGTCCCAGGAGATCCCGGGGGGAGTGTCCCGCGATTTCGAGGATCCGGACGGCTACGTCTTCGAAATGGTCGAGCTGCGACCCTGACCGGCGCGCGGTCCTGCGCCCGAGCCCCTGCGATCCCTTCCGGCCGTGGTCTGGCCCGCCCGATGCATTCCGTTCTGGCCATGAAGTGGGGCTGCACCGATCGGGAAGTGAAGGAACACCTCCCGGGAGACGACCTGGTCCTGGCCGCGGCCCTGCAGTCCACCCGTGGCCTCTCCATCGCGCTGGAGCCCCGCGAGGTCTGGCGGTGGCTTGCGCAGGCGCAGCACCTACGGCCGGGAGACTTCATCCGCGGCGCCGGCCGGACCTGGCGCGTGATCGAGGCCGAGTTCGCAAGGCACCTCGTGCTCAGCACGGGCATGACCAGTTGGACCTTCGTCTTGAGGCCCCTGGACGACGGCGCCGGGACGCGGCTGGTGGTGCGCAACCGGTTGCCGCGGAGCGGGCTTTCGTGGAAGAGCCTGATCGATCCCAGCAGCTTCGTGTTCGAGCGCCGCATGCTGCTGGGCCTGAGCGAGCACGCCGAGAACAACTGAGGTACATCAGCCCGCGTGCCGGAGTTGCCGGACGTCACCGTCTACGTCGAGTCCATCGCCGCGCGCGTGCAGGGCCAGCCGCTCCGCGGCGTGCGCGTGGCCAGCCCCTTCGTGGTGCGGACCTTCGATCCGCCCTTGAGCGCGGCCAAAGGCTCGCGCGTGCTGGAGGTGCGCCGGCTGGGCAAGCGCATCGTGCTGGTGCTCGAGGGCGGATTGTACCTGGTCGTGCACCTCATGATCGCGGGCAGGTTCCGCTGGGGAGAGGCGGGGGCGAAGATCCCCGGCAAGGTGGGGCTTGCCGCTTTCGACTTCCCCTCCGGGACGCTGCTGCTCACAGAGGCCGCGACCAAGAAGCGCGCCTCCATGCACTTGGTGACCTCGCTGGACGAGTTCATGCGGGGCGGCATCGAGCCGCTGGAGGCCACGCCGGCGCAGTTCGAGGAGGCGCTGCGGCGCGAGAACCACACGCTCAAGCGCGCGCTGACGGACCCGCGGCTCTTCTCGGGCATCGGCAACGCCTACTCGGACGAGATCCTGCACCGGGCGAAGCTGTCGCCGGCCCTCCTGACGCAGAAGATCTCGCAGGAGGACGCGGCGCGGCTGCATGCCGCGACCCGCGCGGTGCTCACCGACTGGACGGATAGGCTCCGGGCCGAGGCGCGCGAGAAGTTCCCCGAGAAGGTGACCGCCTTCCGCGCGGAGTTCGCCGTGCACGGCAAGTACAAGCAGCCGTGCCCCGTGTGCGGCACGGCCGTGCAGCGGATCGCCTACGCAGACAACGAGACCAACTACTGCCCGCGCTGCCAGACCGGGGGCAAGCTGCTGTCCGATCGCAGCCTCGCGCGGCTGCTCCACGACGACTGGCCGCGCACCATCGAGGAGCTGGAGGAGCGGTTTCCGGCGCGGCAGAAGAGTTGACGCCTGAGGAGGGCATCTGCGCGATGAAGCGCATCTTCCTGCGCGTGGATAACATGCGCGCTTCCATCTGACTGGGAGGACACCCATGCAGAAGACCTTGTGTTCGCTGTCAGCCGCGGCTGTGTTCATGGCGTTGCCGGCGTTCGCGCAGGGGCCGGCCGAAGTCACGCTCACGCGCCTCGACTGCGGCACCGGCGCGAAGCCGGTCAAGATCGCGGAGCGCTTCACCGACACGTTCGCCTACAGCCCCGACAAGGAGCTGCCGTTCACGTACAGCTGCTACGTGATCCGGCACGGCGACGACGTCATGGTCTGGGACACGGGCTTCCCGCCGGGTGAGAACGCGAACGCGCCAAAAACAAGCCTCACCGACCAGCTCGCGCAGCTCAAGATTACGCCCGACCAGGTCAAGTTCGTCGGCATCAGTCACTATCACGCCGACCACACGAGCCAGCTGCCTTCGCTGCCAAACGCCATGCTGCTGATCGGAAAGGGGGACTGGGATGCGATCACGGCGCCCAAGCCCGCGCAGGGCGTGAACGCCAAGGCCTTCACGCACTGGATCAGCGAAGGCGGCAAGGTCGAGCCGCTGGCGCTCGACAAGGATGTGTTCGGCGACGGCACGGTGATCGTGCTGCGCACGCCCGGCCACACGCCCGGGCACAGCTCGCTCCTCGTGCGCCTCAAGCACAAAGGCAGCGTGATCCTGACTGGAGACGCGGTCCACTTCCACGAGAACTACCAGTCGGACGGCGTGCCGGCCTTCAACTACGACCGCGCCGAGACGCTCGCCTCGCTCGAGCGCATCAAGAAGATCGCGGCCAACCAGAAGGCGATGGTGATCATCCAGCACGACCCGCGCGACATCAAGAAGCTGCCGGCCTTCCCGGCCGCCGCGAACTAGATCTCTCGCTTCGTCCCTCTCAGGACTCGAAGCTGTCGCTGGGCTTGGGGACCGGGCCGCGCGGTCGCTTCGCGGCGGGTGCGCGCTCCGGGGCGCGCGCCTTCCTGCGCGCGTCCCGCGCAAGCTCGCGGTACCGAGGCAGGTGCGGCTGCAGCAGCGCGCGCTGCATCGCCTTCTCGTCGGCGCCCCGCGGGACGTGCACCGGCTTTCCCGTGTTGGGATGGTAGCCCGAGTAGTACATGTCGGTGGCCAGCGTCATGGGCGTGGGCGTGAAGTCCTGCACTTGCTGGGGACGCCAGCGGTTCTCCGCCAGGTAGTCCGACAGCTCCACCATGTCCTTCACCTCGCAGCCGGGGTGGCCGGAGATGAAATACGGGATCAGGTACTGCTCCTTCCCCGCCTCCCCGCTGTACTTCTCGAACAGCTCCTTGAAGCGGACGAACATCTCCTTGCCCGGCTTCTTCATCACCTTCACCACGCCTGCCGAGATGTGCTCCGGCGCGATCTTGAGGTGGCCGCCCACGTGGTTTGCCACCAGCTCGCGGATGTACTCGTCGCCGTGTTCCGCGTCGGCGAAGGCGAGGTCGTAGCGCACGCCGCTGGCCACGAAGGCGCGCTTGACGCCGGGGAGCGCGCGCGCCTTCCGCATCAGCTGGATGAGCGGCGCGTGGTCGGTGCCGAACTTCTCGCACACGGTGGGGTACACGCAGGAGGCGCGGCGGCACTTCTGGTGCCACTCGTCATCAGTACAGACCATGTGCCACATGTTGGCGGTCGCACCCCCGATGTCGCTGACCACGCCGGTCCAGCCCGGCACGTTTTCGAGCGATTCGATCTCCCGCAGCACGCTGGCCTCGCTGCGCGAGACCACGTCGCGGCCCTGGTGCTCGGTGATGCAGCAGAAGCTGCAGCCGGCGGCGCAGCCCCGCATGATGGTGACGCTGAATCGGATCTGCTCCCAGGCGGGGACCTTCGCCTCGCCGTACATCGGGTGCGGCAGGCGGGTGAAGGGCAGCTCGTACTCGGCGTCGATCAGCTCGGTCGAGGGTGGCGGCGCGGGCGGATTGACGTAGACCAGGTCGCGCCCGTGCTTCTGCACCAGGATGCGCGCGTTGTCCGGGTTGTGCTCGAGGTGGTAGAGCCTCGAGAACTCCGCGTAGGTCTTCTTGTCGGCGACGATCTCCTCGTACGAGGGCAGCCAGACTTCCTCCCGATCGCGTTGTCCCGCGAGATGGCGCCAGGACTGCTCCGGGTCGTCGCGGAAGCGCACCGCGGTTCCGCGCACGTCGGTGAGGCCGCAGATGTCCTCGCCCGCCGCCAGGCGCGAGGCGATCTCGAGGATGGGCTGCTCGCCCATGCCGTAGACCAGGACGTCGGCGGGGCAGTCCGCGAGCACGGAGTGCCGGACGCGGTCGCTCCAGTAATCGTAGTGGGCGAGCCGGCGCAGCGAAGCCTCGACGCCGCCGACGATCAGCGGCACGTCCGGGAAGAGCTTCTTCAGCTTGCGGGCGTACACCGCGGTCGCGTAGTCGGGCCGCTTTCCCGGCGCCGCATCGGGCGTGTACGCGTCGGAGTCCCGGCGCTTCTTGCCGGCGGTGTAGTGGTTGACCATCGAGTCCATGTTGCCGCTGGAGACCCCGAAGAAGAGGCGCGGCCGGCCACAGACGGCGAAGTCCGCAAGGCCGCTCGCCTCGTCCCAACGCGGCTGGCTGACGATGCCCACCTTGAACCCGCGGGAGGCGAGCAGGCGGCCGATCAGCGGCACGCCGAACGTGGGATGATCCACGTACGCGTCGCCGTTCACCAGCACGACGTCGAGCTGATCCCACCCCCTGCCCCTCGCGTCCTCCAGCGACACCGGCAGGTACGCCTCGCGCCCAGGACGGGCGGGCGTCTGCGCCTTTCGGCGCGCGCCGATGTTCACCAGACCGGGCATGATCGGTGCTTATAACCGCCGCGCCGGTGTAGGTAAATTCCACCGGCGGATTTGGCGCGAAGTGGCGCGGGATTGGCGCGCTCTCTGATATCCTTTCGCCCCGCAATGTCCGACTCTCCGACCTCGTTCTCCACCTCCGGGAACCCCGCGCCGCGCGCCGACGCGGGCGCCGATCCTCTCGCTGGCGACTGGTCGCAGGGGCTGCCGGGTCCCATCCGCGCCCTCGGAGTGCCCGAGCCGCGGCGACTGGCGCTGGAAGGGGTGACCGCGCCGCCTCCGCCTGCGCTCCGGACACAGCCGGCGGCGGTGGATGCGCCGGGCGGTTGGGAAGAGGAGGCCGGCGGCGACCCGCTGCAGTCGCTTCCTTCCCGGGACGGGAGCATCGGCGAGGCTCCGCCCTCCGTGATCGTGGCGATGGACGCCTCGCTGCCGACCCCGGCGTCACAGGCTGCACCGGAACCATCCGCGCCCGTCGAGCCTGGTGCTGCGCAGGAGCCGCCAGGTGATGATGCGCTGCCCCCGGCGGACGCTCCCACTCCCTGGAGCGAGGCGGTGGCGCAGCCTGCGGCCGCCGACGCGCTCTGGCCCGCGCCCGCTCTGCAGCCCGACGTCACCGAGACCTGGACGGTGCCACCTCCCGCCCCGGCAAGCGCGCAGCCTGCCGACGCTCCCGGAGCTGCGGCCGAAGGGTCCTGGGTAGCTGCCGCACCGAGCGAATCGGCGGAAGTGAAGACCGAAGAAGCGTGGCCGGCGCCGCCCCCCGCGGAGCCTGCGGACGAAGAGGTCGAGGTCGTCTGGTCTGCCCCACCCGCCGCCGCGCCCGCCGAGGAGAAGGTGGACGAAACCTGGTCGATGCCGCCCGCCGAGCCGGTGCAGGAGTGGCAGCCAGAGGCGCCTGCCTCCGACTTCGCCCCGGTAGCGCAGCCCGAGGCGGCGCCGCCGGTTGCCCCGGCCTGGAGCCCGGCCGAAGGCGGTCCCGACTGGTCCGCGCCGCCACAGGCCGGGGCCGCGGCGGAGGAGGACTGGGGTTCGGCCCCGCCTGCTGCGGGCGGCACCGCTTCTTCGTCGGGTGCGGTCGCGCCGGACTGGAGCGCTGGTGGATCCGAGACCGGCGCGCAGGAGGACTGGTCCGCGCCTGCTCCGGCTCCCGCCCCCGGCCCTGCCTGGAACGCGCCGGCCGCCGGCGCCAGCGCGCTGGAACAGCTCGAATCCGACCCGCCGGACCCCGAACCGGGGGCCGCGCAGGAGCTGTTCGGCACCGTGCCCATGGGCGCCTCGCTCAGCGGCGAGGACGACGATCAGCTCGGCCCGCCCGTGGAGCTGGCCGCTCCCGAGGACGTGCTCCGGCCGGTGGAAGCGCCCAGCGAACTGCTCACGCCCCTCGACGCGCCCGCCGAGGCGCAGACGGCGGTGCAGGCGCCGGAGGACTTCCTCATGCCCGTGAATGCAGACGACGACCCGGACCTTCCGGTGGCCATGGACGACGCGCCGCGCGCCAAGACGCTGGCGGTGATGCGGCCGGCGAACGCCGGGGCGCTGGAGGTATTCGGCGAGCATCGCG
>DASRTX010000279.1:0-2681 GCA_035655715.1 Myxococcales bacterium
AGAGACGGTGAACCTGGCAGGCCGCGCCGGCCCCAAGCTGCTGGCGCGCATCGCCGAGAAGGCGCTGACCAAGCGCGGGCTGGCGCAGCTGGGCCGGGCGGTGCCGGTGATCGCGTCGCCCGTGGTCGCTTTCCTCAACAACCGCGACCTGCAGCGCGCCGGTCAGGCCGCGGTGCGCTTCTACGGCACCATCCGCGAGCTGCCCCGCCGCCGCCCCGCGACCTGAGCGTCAGAGGTCGAAGCCCAGGCCGCGATCATGCGGACCTCCGGAGAGCCGGAGACCCACATCATCTGCCCGCCGCCACGCCCCGGCCTATTTCTTGAGATTGGCGGCGAGGAACTTCGTCGTCTTCTGCCATGCGTCCTTGGCGGCCGCGCCGTTGTACTTGCCGCCGGAGGGATTGGCGAAGGCGTGGTCCGCGTCGTAGGGATGGAACTCGTGCTTCACGCCCGCCTCGGTGAGCGCCTTGTCGAAGGCGGCCACCTTCTCCGGCGTGATCCAGCCGTCCTGGTTGGCCCAGATGCCGAGCACCGGCCCCTTCAGCGTCTTGAGCTTCTCCACGTCGTCCACCGGCAAGCCGTAGTACATCACGGTCACGTCGACGTCCTTGGGATCGTGCAGCGACGCCTTGAGCGACTCGCCACCGCCCATGCACCAGCCGATGGTGCCGACCTTCGCGCCCTGCGCGTTGGCCTTCAGCCACTCCAGGCCCGCCTCCTCCACCTGATCGCCCCAGTTCTCGTCCTTGGCCTGCATCAGCGCGCCGGCCTCCTTGGGGTCGGTCGCGACCTTGCCTTTGTAGAGGTCCACCGCCAGGGCCAGATAACCCTGCCCCGCCAGCTGGTCGGCCTGGTGCTTGACCCAGTCGTTGAGGCCCCACCACTCGTGGACCACCAAGAGCGCGCCCTGCGGCTTCCCCTTCGGCTTCGCCACGTACGCCTTCGAGGTCTCGCTGCCCACTTTCAGGGCGGTCATCGATCCGTGCGGCTTGGGCGCGTTCTGGTCGAGCGGGTGCATCTGGTGCTGGGGAACGGCGCTCTTCGAATCGTCCGCGGGATGCGCGTGGGCCTGGGCGAGCAACAGCGCGGCAAGCATCGTCAGCATGGTCACCTCGGGGAATACTGCGTGGGGTCGGGGACGCCCGCGTCGCGGAAACCCTGCGCGCGCAGCCGGCAGGAGTCGCAGCGGCCGCAGGCGCGGCCTTCCGCGTCGGGATCGTAGCAGGAATGCGTGAGGCCGTGCGGCACTCCCAGCTCGAGGCCGCGGCGGATGATCTGGGCCTTGCTGAGTTTCAAGAGTGGGGCGTGCACGCGGTACCGGGCGCGGCCCTCCACGGCGGCGGCGGTGGCCAGGTTGGCGAGCTTCTCGAACGCCTCCACGAACGCGGGCCGGCAGTCGGGATAGCCCGAGTAGTCGATGGCATTCACGCCCAGATAGAGGTCTTGCGCGTCCAGCGTCTCCGCGTACCCCAGCGCGAGCGCGAGCAAGACGGTGTTGCGGGCCGGCACGTAGGTGACTGGAATGCCCTGCCCGATGGGCGCGTCCTTGGGCACCTCCAGCTCCCCGGTCAGCGCCGAACCGCCGATGGCGCGCAGGTCGAGCGAGATCGCCTTCAAGGGGACGCCCAGCACCTGCGCCACGCGCTCGGCCGCCTTCAGCTCGTGCTGATGGCGCTGCCCGTACTGGACGCAGAGAGCGTGCGGCGCGAATCCCTCCGCCCTGGCGATGGCAAGGCAGGTGGAGGAGTCGAGGCCGCCCGAGAACAAGACCACCGCCGGGCGCATCAGAAGCGGGTTCCGTTGATCGAGTAGGCGACCGCACAGGGCAACGCGCAGATGCAAGGCTGCGCGGAAGGAGCGGCAGTCAGGTTGTCGGCGAGGGTGGCGGCGATGCTCAAGACGGTGGGGAAACCGCCGTCCGGCTGCAGCGAGAACCCGGCGTCCGCGACCCCGGTGAGCATGAAGCCGTCGAAGGTCTCGATGACGTTGACGTCGCAGACGCAGGCGGTGCCCGAGGCGACCACCTGGTCGCTGACGAAATGGAATCCGCCGTCGGGGAGCAGGTCGCTGGTGCGCACCCCGCCCTTTCCCGGGACGACCAGGTTGAGCTGCGGCCCGCCGTCGACGGTGGCCAGGCAGAGGGTGGCTCCCAGCGCCGTCGGATTGTCCTGGGTCAGCTTGAGCGGCGGTCCGCCGTCGGCGGGAGTGGCGATGCATTCGCCGGCGTCGTGCTGGGGGGTCCGGTTGAGCGTGTACTGCCCGATCACCGAGGTGTTGGGCGGGCATTGCTGGCCGACCTGCTCGGGGCAGGCGGCGAGAAACAGGAAGAGCGGCAGGACGAGGTTTCGCATTTTGTGGGGCGAATGCATAACCGCCCGGAGCAAACCCTACAAGCCGGCCGCCGGCGGGTGGTCAGTTGGGCGCGGACGCGCCCGATGCCGTCTCGGCAAGCGTCGCCGCCGCCGCCTCGATGGCCAGCTCGAGTCGCGGCTCCACCTCCACCGCGTCGAGCACTGCCTGGCGCTCGCGCGGCGTGGCCAGGAGCGCCCCCGCCACCACGTCAGCCAGGTCTCCCGGATCTCGCGCGCGCGCCGCCAGCTGCGCCAGCGCCAGCGTCTCCTCGCTGCGGCGCGCCGAGGAGAGGGCCAGGATCAGGTTGCGCAGGGCATCGGCTTGCGCTC
>DASRTX010000280.1:0-2074 GCA_035655715.1 Myxococcales bacterium
GAGCGCAAGATGCCCGACCTGAACGCCAACGACGTCGAGGCCGCCATGAACATCGTGGCCGGAACCGCCCGCTCGATGGGCGTGGAGGTGGGGCGCTGATGGCCGGCAAGAAGTACACCGAAGCGCGCTCCGAGGTCGACCGCGAGCGGCTGTACGCGCCGCTCGAAGCCGTGCGCACGCTGAAGTCGCTGGACACCGCCAAGTTCGACGAGACGGTCGAGGTGCACATCCGGCTGGGCGTGAACGTGCGCCACGCCGACCAGCAGCTGCGCGGGACGCTGTTCCTACCGCACGGTCTGGGCAAGTCGGTGACCGTGGCCGTGTTCGCGCAGGGCGAGAAAGCGAAGGAGGCCGAGGAGGCAGGCGCCGACGTGGTCGGCGGCGATGACCTGGCCGCGCGCATCACCGAGGGGTGGAGCGACTTCGACGTAGCCATCGCAACGCCCGACATGATGGGCACCGTCGGCCGGCTGGGCCGCATACTCGGCCCGCAGGGCAAGATGCCCAGCCCCAAGGCCGGCACCATCACCTTCGACATCGGTAAGGCCGTGGGCGATGTCAAGTCGGGCAAGATCGAGTACCGCACCGACCGCACCGGGATCGTGCATGCGGCGCTCGGCAAGAAGTCGTTCGAGGAGCAGGCGCTGGTCGAGAACTACCAGGCGGTGCTGGAGGAGATCCTGCGCGCCAAGCCTTCCTCCGCGAAGGGCCGCTACCTGCGCTCGATCACGATCGCCTCGACGATGAGCCCGGGCATCAAGCTGGACACAACCCGGATCCGCGATCTGATGGAGGACGCCGCCGCGCCCGCGGCTGCGGCCGTCTAGAGTTTCAACCGTACACCGCGCGTACCGCGCCAGAGACCGTCGGGGCCGCAAGGCTCAAACCACCCACCCGACCGAGGCCGGCCAGTCTTGGAGCTCTCGCTCCGCCTGCGCCCGCCACTCATGTGGACGCGAGCAGAGCGAGAGGAGGTGAGGAGATGAACCAAGACGAGAAGCGTGAGGTGGTCGAGCGCCTGGTGGCCCAGATCAAGGAGGCCAAGGCGATGATCGTGACCGACTACCGTGGCCTCACGGTGACCCAGACGGCCGAGGTGCGCAGAGCGCTGAACGAGGCCGGCGCATCGTTCCACGTGGCCAAGAACACGCTGGCCCGGATCGCCGCAGAGCAGGCCGAGCGGCCGACGCTGATCGAGTTCCTGCAGGGGCCGACGGCGATCGCCTTCATCGAGGACGATCCCGCCCCCGCGGCCAAGAAGCTGTCCGAGGTGGCCCGCTCGACCCGCATCCTCGCGGTCAAGGGCGGCGTCATGAACGGTCACACCCTGACTGCCGAGCAGATCCGCGAGCTGGGCGAGCTGCCGCCGCGCGACACGCTGCTGTCGCAGGTGGTGGGCGCCGTGGCCGGGCCGGCCCAGGGCACCGTCAACGTGCTGAACGCACCGCTGCGAGAGATCGTGGCCGTGCTCGATTCCTATATCGCAAAACGCCAAGAGGCAGAAGCTGCCTAGAGACGAAGGGACGCGACAGATGCCTGTCGATAAGATCGTTGAGGAACTGAACAAGCTGTCCGTGCTGGAGCTGGTCGAGCTCAAGAAGTCGCTCGAGGAGGCCTGGGACGTGTCGGCCGCCGCGGCGGCGCCGGTGATGGTTGCCGCGCCGGCGGGTGGCGGCGGCGGCGGTGGCGGCGAGCAGGAGGAGCAGAGCTCCTTTGACGTCGTGCTGACCGGCACCGGTGACAAGAAGATCCAGGTGATCAAGGTCATCCGTGAGCTGACCGGCCTGGGCCTGAAGGAGGCCAAGGCCGTCGCCGACGAGGCTCCTGCCCCCGTCAAGGAGGGCGCGGCCAAGGACGAGGCCGAGCAGATGAAGGCCAAGCTCGAGGAGGCCGGCGCCACCGTCGAGCTGAAGTAGCACCGGTGAGCTCCGCCGCAGCGCCCGCGGCACCGGCCCGGGCGCTGCGGCCGGTTCCCCCGGCGGCGACCATGCCGCCGCCGGTAAACTTCCCCCCGTGGACAAGGCTTCCATCATCCGTCCGTTCGCGCCCCTGCGCGACAAGCCCAAGGCCTCCG
>DASRTX010000281.1:0-23606 GCA_035655715.1 Myxococcales bacterium
CGCCCAAGGCATCTACGCGGTGGGCGACGTGCTGGGCGGGCCGCAGTTCACCCACACCAGCTGGGACGATCACCGGCTGCTCTACGACATCCTCCTCGGCCGCTCCCAGCGCGGGCGCGAAGGCCGGCACATCCCCTTCACCGCCTTCACCGACCCCCAGGTCGCAGGCGTCGGCCTCACCGAGAAGGAGGCGAAGCAGAAGAACGTCGCCTGCGAGGTGGGCACCATGCCCTTCGGCAACATTGCCCGCGCCCACGAGGTGGACGAGACCGCGGGTCTGCTCAAGGTGCTGATCGATCCAGCGACCGAGCGCGTACTGGGGGCGCGCATCGTCGGCGCGGAAGCCGGAGAGCTGATCCACGTCTTCGTCGCGCTGATGCAGGCAGGCGCGCCGGCCCGCGCCATCGTCGACATGGAGGTGGTGCACCCGACCTTCGCCGAAGGGATCCAGTCGGTGCTGATGACTCTGCCGCGGTTCGCGCTCTCCTGAAGAGTATTGAACGAATTCCCCCAACCTGGCTGGCGGGCAGGCCCTTGCACGCCGGCCGCCTGCAATTACTTTTCGCGGCGGAGGTGAAACCCGCAGTGGGGAAGCCCCCTCCCCGCGCGGCCACGAACGACAATGCCCACGAGCTTGCCCGCCCCCCGGCAGCCCGACGCTGAACCGACGCTGATCGTAGGAATCGGAGCCTCCGCAGGCGGCCTGGAGCCGCTGGAGAGGTTCTTCGCGGCCGTGCCGGCCGACACCGGCATGGCTTTCGTGGTCCTGCAGCACCTCTCCCCGGACTTCGAGAGCCGGATGGACGAGCTCCTGGGACGGCAGACGCGCCTGCCGATCCACAAGGTGACCGACGGCGTCCACGTCCAGCCCGATCAGATCTATCTCATCCCTCCGAAGAAGGAGATGATCATCTCCGGCAGGAGGCTGCTGCTCACCGACAAGGACGACTCCCGCGCCTTCAGCCTGCCCATCGATCACTTCTTCCGTTCGCTGGCGCACGACTCGGGGCGCCGCGCCGTAGCCATCGTCCTCTCGGGCGCGGGCAGCGACGGTTCGCGCGGCATCCGCGACGTGCACGAGAGCGGCGGCCTGGTGCTCTGCCAGGAGCCGGAGACGGCGCGCTTCCAGGGCATGCCCATCTCGGCCCGTCAGACCGGCGTGGTGGACGCCTTCCTCGCTCCGGCCGACATGCCCGCCGCCATCCTGCACTACCTCAACGACCCTGGCCGCTCGTGGGACGAGCCCGAGCGCGAACCGGTGCCTTCCGGCACGGCCATGGAAGACATCCTCCGCCTGCTCCACGCCGGGTACGGCATCGACTTCAACCACTACAAGCCCACCACGGTGGTGCGGCGGATCGAGCGGCGGCTCGGCCTCACCAACCAGCTCGACATCGTCTCCTATGCCCGCCAGTTGGCCAGCGATCCCGCCGAGCTGAACGCGCTCTACCGCGACCTGCTCATCGGCGTGACGCGCTTCTTCCGCGATCCGGAGGCGTTCGAGCAGCTGGAAAAGCAGGTGATCCCGTCCATCCTCTCCACCACCCCCGCCAAGGAGGAGATCCGCGTCTGGGTGGCGGGCTGCGCCACCGGCGAAGAGGCGTATTCCATCGCCATCATCCTCCACGAGCAGCTGGAGGCGGCGCGGAGGCCGCTGAATCTCAAGATCTTCGCGACCGACGTCCACAGGCAATCGCTGGAGATCGCCAGCGTCGGCCTCTACAGCGAGGACGCCCTGGCCGAGGTGACCCCGGCCCGCCGCGAGCGGTACTTCGTGCGCGACGACCACCGCTTCCGGGTGGCCAAGGACATCCGCGGGCTGATCGTCTTCGCGAGGCACAACCTGATCACCGATGCGCCCTTCACCCGCCTCGACCTGATCAGCTGCCGCAACCTGCTCATCTACTTCCAGCCGCAGGCGCAGAAGAAGGCGCTCTCGCTCTTCCACTTCGGAATGAAGACCGGCGGCACGCTACTGCTCGGGCCCAGTGAAACCCCCGGCGACCTGGCCGACGAGTTCGAGACGCTCGACAGCCACTGGCGTTTCTACCGCAAGCGCCGCGACGCGCGCTTGCCCGACGTGCGCCTCACGGGGGGCCTGCCGCCCGGCGCGCTGGTGCGTCCGCTGGGCAACGTCGGACGCAGCGCTCCTGGCCCGCACCTGCTCGGCGTCTACGATCAGCTGCTCGCCAAGGCGATGCCCGCCAGCGTGCTGCTGGACGAGCATTACCAGCTCGTCCACAGCTTCGGCGGCGCGGAGAAACTCCTGCACGTGCGCGCCGGCCGCGCCTCCAACAACCTGCTCGACATGGTCGAGGAGGGGCTCAAGCCGGCGCTGCTCGGGGCGCTGCAGCACGCGTACAAGGAGCGCAAGACGGTGCGGCTGTCGGCGGTGCCGGTGCGCACGCCCGAGGGCGATCAGGAATACCGCCTGGCCATCGAGCCGGTGCTGCCCGCGCCCGGCGCCATCCCGCACTACCTGGTCTCGTTCGAGAGCAAGGAGCCGGCGCACCCCGCGGCCGACGGCGCCACCTCGCTGGACGTGCCTGCCGCCTCCCGCGACTACGTCACGGCGCTGGAGAGCGAGCTGCGCTTCACCAAGGAGAGCCTGCAGGCCACCATCGAGGAGCTGGAAACCTCCAACGAGGAGCTGCAGGCCACCAACGAGGAGCTGGTGGCCTCCAACGAGGAGCTGCAGAGCACCAACGAGGAGCTGCACTCGGTCAACGAGGAGCTGTACACCGTCAACAACGAGCACCAGCGCAAGATCACCCAGCTCGCCGAGCTGACCGACGACCTGGACGGCCTGCTCCACGGCATCGACGTGGGCGTGCTCTTCCTCGACGAGCAGCTCTGCATCCGCAAGTACACCGCCCAGGCCGCGCGCGTCTTCCGCCTCTTGCCCCAGGACGTGGGCCGGCGCTTCGACAGCTTCGCACCCACCATCCAGTACCCGGATCTGGAAGCGGACGTGATGCGTGTCTTACAGCAGACGCAGCCGCTGCAGCGCGAAGTCACCAGCCGCGACGGGACCATCTACCTGCTGCGCATCCTCCCCCACCGCAGCCGCGCGCAGAAGAACGGCGTGGTGGTCTTGCTGGTCGACGTCTCCGAGCTGAAGCGCAGCGAGGCGCACGTGCGCCGGCTGTCCTCGATCATGGAGTCCAGCTCAGACGCGATCTTCGCCCGCGACGCGGAGGGAAAGCTGCTGGGCTGGAACCGCGGGGCCGAGCAGCTCTACGGCTGGTCCGCCGAAGAGGTCGTGGGCAAGGACCCGCTCTTCATGGTGCCCGAGGGCGAAGAGCGGACCAAGGCGGCGGAAAGGCTGCGCAAGGCCGAGCAGGGGGAGACCCTGCCGCCCTACGAGTCGGTGCACTTGCGCAAGGACGGCTCCACCGTGGACGTCTCGGTGGCGCACGCGCCCATCCACGACGAGCACGACCAGGTGGCCGGGGCGTCGACCATCGCCCGCGACATCACGCAGCGCAGGCGCGACGAGGCCGAGGTGCGGCGCGCGCTGCTCATGCGCGACCAGTTCATGGCCATGCTCTCGCACGAGCTGCGCAACCCGCTGGCGGCGCTGCTCAACGCCTGCGCCCTGCTGGAGAAGGCGCCCGATTCGAACCCGGAGCGGAGCCAGCGCGCGCTCTCGACCATCGGACGCCAGTGCCGGCACATGGCCCGGCTGCTCGACGACCTGCTCGACGTCTCGCGCATGCGCCAGGACGACATCGAGCTGCGCAAGAGCAACCTCGACTTCCGCACCACGCTGGAGGCCGCCATCGAGCGCGTGCGCCCCTCCGCCGACGCGGCCGGCCTCAAGCTGGAGGTGGAGGTGCCCGCCTCCGCGGTGGAGGTCTACGGCGACGCCGACCGGCTGCAGCAGGTGGAGGTGAACCTCCTCACCAACGCCATCAAGTATACGCCCCGCGGCGGCAGGGTGCGGCTGACGCTGGGCGTCGAGTCCGGTCACGCGGTGCTGCGCGTCGAGGACGAAGGCAAAGGGATCGCGCCGCACATGCTGGAGCGGATCTTCGAGCCTTTCGTGCGCGGCCTGGACGAGGAGAAGAACGTCGACGGCAAGACTCCCAGCGGCATGGGGCTGGGGCTGGCGCTGGTCCGTTCCTTCGTCCGCGCCCACGGCGGCGACGTCCGCGCCTTCAGCAAGGGACCCGGCCAGGGCAGCGAGTTCGTGGTGCGGCTGCCCGTCGCCCGGAACATGGAGCGGCAGTCTCCTGTGCCGGCAAAGGTCCGCTCCGCCGGCGCCGAGTCCATCGTGCTCGTCGAGGACCAGGACGACAACCGCATGCTGCTCTCGGAGATCCTTTCCGGCGCGGGCTACAAGGTGTTGCCGGCTTCCGACGGCAAGCAGGGCATCGACCTGATCGAGCAGTGGCATCCGACAGTGGCGGTGGTGGACATCGGACTCCCAATCCTGAGCGGATACGACGTGGCCCGCGAGGTGCGGTCGCGCCTGCAGCGCGGCGACATGTTCCTGGTGGCCCTGACCGGCTACGGGCAGCAGCAGGACCGCGAGGCGGTGCTGCGCGCAGGGTTCGACCAGCACCTGGTCAAGCCCGTGGACATCAATACCCTGCTCGACGTGCTCAGGGCGCGCCGGACGCTGCGGACCAGCGTGCAGTAACGACGCTTCTGTCCAACCTCGGGGACGTGTAAGACGGCGGCCAGCCGTGCGTCTTCATCGCGGTCCCGGCATCCGCCGCAGAGGTGACATCTTGATCGGACAGCAGAGCGCCCTCGCGACCGCTGCGTTGCTCGCCATCTCCGGGGCCGCGGTCGCGCAGGAGCATTCACACCACCAGCACGGCGCTCCGATGGAAGAGATGATTCCCGAAACGCAGGCGCCGCTGTCGTTGCCGCATTCCCGCGAGGGTTCCGGGACCAGCTGGATGCCCGACTCCTCGCCGGTGCTGGCGCATCACTTCATGAACGGCGAGTGGATGCTGATGCTGCACTACTCGGTGGCCGTCGGATATGACGACCAGTGGAGCAACCGGGGATCGCGCCGCGCGGTGTCGACCAACTGGATCATGGGCATGGCCTCTCATCCCCTCCTCGGCGGCCAGCTCACGCTGCGCGGCATGTTCTCCCTGGAAGCCGCAACGGCGGGTGGAGAGAAGCAGATCCCGCTCCTCTTGCAGTCCGGCGAGACCTACGGCGGCGCTCCGCTGCACGACCGCCAGCACCCGCACGATCTCTTCATGGAGACGGCGGCCTTCTGGAGGCGGCCCTTCGGCGACGTGGTGGGCATGGAGCTCTACGCGGCGGCCTCCGGCGAGCCGGCACTCGGACCCACCGCCTTCATGCACCGCGCCTCCGGGATGATGAACCCACTGCCGCCCATCGGCCACCACTGGCAGGATTCGACCCACATCACCTTCGGCGTGCTGACCGCGGGCGTGTACAACCGGTGGGCCAAGCTGGAAGGTTCGGTCTTCCACGGCCGCGAGCCGGACGAGAACCGCTGGGATTTCGACTTCGGGCCGCTCGACTCGTGGTCGGGGAGGTTGTCGATCAATCCGACGCCGCAGACCAGCTTCCAGGTCTCGTACGGGTATCTGAACAGCCCCGAGGCGGTGGATCCTTCTACCAACCTGCACCGGATCACGGCGTCGGGATCGTTCAGCGCGCCCATTCTCGGAGGCGGGAATCTGGCGGTGACCGCTTTGTGGGGGCGCAACCTCGAAGCCGGGCACGGGAGCGACAGCGCGCTGCTGGAAGGGACCGCCGATCTGGACGGCAGGAACCTTCCTTTCCTGCGAGCGGAATACGTGCAGAAGAGCGGCCACGACCTGGTGCTGCCCGGCGATCCGGAGACGAAGTACGACGTGTTCCAGGCCGGGCTGGGATTCGTGCACCGCTTTACCAATGGCCCGGTGGTGCCCGTGCTCGGCGCCACCGTGGACGTGGGTCTCGTTCCCGGATCGATCGAGGCGCAGTATGCGACGAGGATCCCGGTCGGGGCCTTCGTCTTCGTCGGCCTGCAGCCGCCCCGGATGACCGCGCCGCACGAGCACCACATGGGTGGCATGTGAAGGACAGCAGCGCGACCGCCGTGACGGCCCCCCTCGGCGTGGACCCCGTCTGCGGCATGACGGTCGATCTGGACCACCCAAAGGGCGGCAAGATCGTCTACCAGGGCGTCGAGTACGGATTCTGCAGCCCCAGGTGCAAGGCTCGATTCGAGGCTGAGCCGCACAAGTTCCTCGTCCCGAAGCAGCCGCCACCAGAGGCACCGCCCGGCACCGAGTGGACCTGCCCGATGCATCCGGAGATCGTCCGGAGCGAACCGGGCTCGTGTCCCATCTGCGGCATGGCGCTGGAGCCGCTCGGCGTGTCGCTCGACGAGCGCAATCCCGAGCTGGACGACATGAGCCGGCGCTTCAAGGTGAGCCTCGTCTTCACCGTGCCGGTGTTCCTGCTCGGGATGTCCGAGATCCTTCCGGGCATGCCCGTCCAGCACGCGTTCGGATCGCTCATGCCCTGGATCCAGTTGGTCCTCGCCACGCCGGTGGTGCTCTGGGCAGGCTGGCCGCTCTTCGATCGCGGCTGGGCCTCGATCGTGAACCGCAGCCTCAACATGTTCACGCTCATCGCGCTGGGAACCGGCGTGGCGTACGCGTTCAGCGTCGTCGCCACCGTCGCCCCCGGGCTCTTGCCCGACGCGATGCGGAATCACGGCGTGGTCCCCGTCTACTTCGAGCCCGCAGCCTTCATCGTCTCGCTGGTCCTGCTCGGGCAGGTGCTGGAGTTGCGCGCGCGGGCCCGCACGCGCGGGGCGCTGCAGGCGCTGTTGGGGCTGACTCCGAAGACGGCGCGCCGGATCGGCACCGCCGGGGACGAGCAGGACGTGCCGCTCGCGGAAGTGCAGCGCGGCGATCTGCTGCGCGTCCGTCCCGGCGAGAAGGTGCCGGTGGACGGCGTGGTGACGGCCGGCGCCAGCAGCGTCGACGAGTCGATGGTCACCGGCGAGCCGGTGCCGGTGCACAAGGAGTCGGGCAGCAAGGTCACCGGCGCGACGGTGAACGGCACCGGCAGCCTGGTGGTCCGCGCGGAGCGCGTGGGCGAGGCCACGCTGCTCGCGCAGATCGTCCGCATGGTGGCGGAGGCGCAGCGGAGCCGCGCGCCCATCCAGCGGCTGGCCGACAAGGTGGCGGGCTGGTTCGTGCCCGCGGTCATCGGCGTCGCGGCGGTCACCTTCGCGGCCTGGCTACTGGCGGGTCCCGAGCCGCGCTTCGCGCACGCCCTGGTCAACGCGGTTGCCGTGCTGATCATCGCCTGCCCCTGCGCGCTGGGGCTGGCCACGCCGATGAGCATCATGGTGGGCACCGGCCGCGGCGCGGGCGCTGGCGTGCTCATCCGCAACGCCGAGGCGCTGGAGACGCTCGAGAAGGTGGACACCCTGCTGGTCGACAAGACCGGCACGCTTACCGAGGGGAAACCGCGGCTGGTGAACGCGGAGGCTTTCGCGGGATTCGCCGCGGACGAGGTGCTCCGCCTCGCAGCCAGCCTGGAGCGCGCCAGCGAGCATCCGCTGGCGCAGGCGGTCGTGAAGGCCGCGCTGGAGCGAGGGCTGGCCCTGGCGGAGGCGACGGACTTTGCCTCGGCCACGGGGAGCGGGGTCAGCGGCAAGGTCGACGATCGGCTGGTCTGGGTGGGCAGCCCGCGCCATCTCGAGACCGCGCGCGTGCCGGTGGCGGGGGCCCGCGAACGCGCCGAGGAATTGCGCGCTGAAGGCGAGACTGCCTTGTTCGTGGCCATCGACGGCCGGCTGGCTGGGCTGCTCGGACTCGCGGACCCGATCAAGAGCACCGCGCCCGACGCCCTCCGGCAGCTGCGCGAGGACGGTGTCCGCGTGGCGATGATCACCGGCGACAGCCGCACCACCGCCCAGGCTGTCGCGCGCAAGCTCGGCATCGAGGAGGTCCACGCGGAGGTGCTGCCCGCGCAGAAAGGCGAGGTGGTGGCCAGGCTGCGCGCCGAAGGCCGCGTGGTGGCGATGGCCGGAGACGGCATCAACGACGCGCCGGCGCTGGCCGCGGCAGACGTGGGCATCGCCATGGGGAGCGGCACGGACGTGGCGATGGAGAGCGCGGGCATCACGCTGGTCAAGGGCGACCTGCGCGGAATCGCGAGGGCGCGGCGGCTCAGCCGGGCCACGCTGCGGAACATCCGCCAGAACCTCTTCTGGGCGTTCGCCTACAACGTGATCGGCGTGCCCATCGCCGCCGGCGTGCTCTATCCGGCCTTCGGCGTCCTGCTCAGCCCGATGGTCGCCAGCGCCGCGATGAGCTTCAGCTCGGTGTCGGTGATCGCCAACGCGCTGCGGCTCCGGCGGGTGGAGATCTAGCCCCGCCGGAGCCGCAGAAAAGTTGCTCAGTCGTCGTCGTGGTCGCCCGGCACGATCTGCGAGATGCGCGTGTCCCAGTTGCCCAAGGGCCCGCGGGTGCCGCCACAGGTCCCGAACGGGTCCAGGTTGTACTGCGCGAAGGTGCAGCTCTGTCCGACGTACTCCGAGGCGATCCACACCGACTTCCCGTCGCTGGCCGCGGCTCCGTAGTCGCCCCAGCGCGGCCGCGGGTTGGCCGCGAACGGCCGGTAGCCGGTGAACCCGTCCTGCGATCCCTTGCCCTCTGCCGCCACATGGATGGGCCCGGCGCCGGCCTTGGCGTCGAGGGCCGCGAATGCGGCACTGGGGAAGTGATCGGCGCCCACCAGCGTGAAGGCGATCACGCCGCGCCCGTTCTCGGTCACGCCGATGGCGGGATAGGTGACGTTGTTGCCGGCCACCGCGATGGTGCCCTGGGTGGAGATGCGGCCGTTGTGGGGATTGAGCACGAAGTACGCGATGCCGGCCTTGTTGACGCCGCCCACCGAGACCGCGGTGTCGAGCGCGCCCCAGAGCAGGCCGCGGGCGAAGGTGACTTGTTGCATGCGCGAATCGTTGCTGTCCAGCCGCGCCGCCGGGTTCACCGGGTTGCCCGGGTTGGCCGTGACCTTGGGCTTGCAGGTCACGTCGGCGATGCAATCCCGCAAGGGCAGGTCGCCTACCTTCTGGTCGGCCTTAGGCGGAACGCCGTACTGGTCCACGGTGACGGCGCTGACGTTGAGCACGGGCGCCGGCGAGGCGCTGTCCAGCGACCGCGTGTTGGCCAGCGACCAGACGATCAACTCGGTGGAGACGGAGGGGCTGTTGAAGACCGCGTCCGAGCTGAGCAGGAATTCGGTGCCGTTTCCGTCACCGTCGCCGTCGTCGTCGCCCGGCGAGGTGGCCGGCCAGACGGTGAAGCCGAAGACCGGCGAGTCGGCGTCGTCGCCGGTGTTGATGAGCGCCACGGGAATGGACGAGGCGTGCGAGGCCAGCGCGCGCTTGGAGATGCCGTAGATCTGCGAGCCGCGGAAGAAGGGGCCGGCGAGATCGAACTCGTTGGTGGTCAGGTAGATCCCGTTCGCGTCCGCGCCGATGTGGGGATAGTCGCCGAGGCAGGGGCCCGGCGTGAACGGTCCGTTGCGCGGCCCCACCACGCAGCCGTGGTTGGGCGTGCCCTGGGAACCGTCGTTCTGCACGGGGAGCTTGAAGATGGTCCAGCTTCCGGTGGGGTTGGAGGTGTCACTGACCGCGATGTCGAGGTGGTTGCGGCCGCTCAACGCCTGGCTGGTGGGAATGGCGCGGTCCAGCGTGAGCACGACGTGGAAGAACCGCTTCAGCTGCCGGTCATAGTGGCAGATGGGATCGGTGATCGAGGGGCCGAAGGTGTTGGGTGTCACCGTGCGGTTGATGGCGGCGGGATAGCCGTAGAACGTGTTCAGATCGATGGGGCCCATCGCAAGCCCGCCGCGGGTGTCGAAGATGCGCATCACGTCGTTGGCGCTCTCGACGATGAAGCCGTTGCCGACGCAGAGCGCCTGATCGGGAGGCTCCACCGAGAACTGGTTGCCCTTGTTGGAGAAGCGCTGGTCGAAGAAGTTCACGCCGTCGAAGCTGCGCGCGAGCTGCGGATTGCGGGCGGCGCGGCGCGCATCGTGTGCTTCCCTGCCGTGACCCGACTCCGTCGCGACGCTGCGGTTGACCAGCGCGCGCATGGAGGTGTTGCCCTCGTTGCCTTCGCCGCCGGGAAGCTCGAGGCCGTCCTCGTCGGCGTCCCCGGCGAGCGCGTCGTCGATCTCCAGCGCCGTGACCGGATCGCCGCCGATGACCGTCGATTGCGGCGTGGTGGAGCCGCTGCTCGAGATGTGAAGGATGGTGCCCGATGCCTGTGCCGCGCTTGATACCAGCAGCGCGGCCGCCATTGCGAACAATGAACGATGCATTGTCTTTCCCCCGGGGTGATCCGCGTCTGGGAGCCGCAGCCTGTTGGGCGGAAGGACCGGGAGGCATAGCGCCTGCCCGTGGGGCGGTCAAGCGGGCGCCGCCGATCGTCGGCCCCCGGGCCAGTCGCCCGGCTGGTTGCTGCAATGCGGCGCGCCCTGCCGAAAGATCCGCTCCAGAAATCCGTTGGGAATGAATACGTTCCGTAGGCCCCCGGAGACGCAGTGGCCGCCCCGACGCAGAAAGCCAACCCAGCCCGCCACCGCGAGCCCGAGCGTCTGATCGCGCTGGACCGGTACAAGGTCCTCGACACCGGGCCCGAGCTTGCCTTCGACCGCATCGTGGACATCGCGGTGCGGGCCTTCCAGGCGCCCATCGGCCTGCTCGCGCTGGTGGACCGCGACCGCCAGTGGTTCAAGGCCCGGCGCGGCATCGACCTGCGCGAGACCGCGCGGGAGATCGGCCTCTGCGCGCACACCATCCTCGAGGACCGCGTGCTGGTGATCCCCGACGCGGCCCGCGACGGGCGGTACGCGAGGAGCCCGCTGGTGACCGGCGGGCCGCACATCCGCTTCTTTGCCGGCGCGCCGCTCAAGACGCCCGAGGGATACCTGATCGGGTCGTTGGCGGTGGCCGATCCGCAGCCGCGCGAGTTCTCCGCCGCCGAGCAGGCGCTGCTCGCCGACCTGGCCTCGATGGCCATGGACGAGTTGGAGCTGCGCGCCCGGACCCAGGCCCAGGTGCGCGCGAGCGAGGAGGATCGCAACGAGCGGCGGTTCCGCGCGCTGATCGAGAATGGCTCCGATGGCATCTCGGTGATCGGGGCGGACGGCGCCGTGCTCTACCGCAGCCCGTCGTCGAGCAGGATCGTGGGGTACGGGCCCGACTCCACCTCGCCGGGCACGATCTTCGACTACGTCCACCCCGAAGACCGTGAGTTGGTGATGCGGCTGTGGGCGGAGGCGCTGGAGAAGCCCGACGTTCCCATCCACAGCGAGGCGCGCGTGCGGCGCGACGACGGCACCTGGCGCGTCCTCGAAGGGATCCTCGTCAACCGTCTGGCCGACCCCGCCGTGCGCGGGATGGTCTGCAACTTCCGCGACGTCACCGAGCGCAGGCAGCTGGAGGAGCGGCTGCTGATCGCGGACCGCATGGCGTCGGTGGGGACGCTGGCGGCGGGGGTGGCCCACGAGATCAACAACCCGCTCGCCTACATCCACGCCAACCTCGATCTCGCGCTGGAGCTGATCGCCGCCGGCAAGGCCGCGGGCTCCGTCGCGCAGATGACGGAGGCGCTGCGCGACGCCAAGGAAGGCGCCGAGCGGGTGCGCGCCATCGTCCGGGAGCTGAAGACCTTCTCGCGGCCCGGCGACGCGCCCGCGGGTCCGGTAGACGTGAACCAGGTCTTGCATTCGAGCCTGCTGATGGCCCGCAACGAGATCAGCCATCGCGCGCGCCTGGTCACCGAGTTCGCCCAGGCGCCGCTGGTGACGGCGAGCGAGGCGCGGCTCGGCCAGGTCTTCCTCAATCTCCTGGTCAACGCGGCGCAGGCCGTCTCGCCGGGAAACCCCGAGGCCAACGAGATCCGCGTCTCCACAGCAACCGATGGGAGCGGAAATGCCGTCGTCCTCGTGCGCGACAGCGGCTGCGGCATGACGCCGGAGGTCAGGCGGCGAATCTTCGATCCCTTCTTCACCACCAAGCCCGTGGGGGTGGGAACGGGCCTCGGCCTCTCCATCTGCCACGGCATCGTCACCGCCCTGGGCGGGCAGATTTTCGTGGAGAGCGAGCAGGGCAAGGGCAGCGAATTCCGGGTCGTGCTCCCCCCGTCGGCCCGCTTCCCGGAGGCGAGGATGTCCCGGATGCCGCAGGAGGCGGGAAAGCGTCGCGGGCGCATCCTCGCCATCGACGACGACCCGCTCATTCGCAAGGTGCTGGAGCGCGCGCTGGAGACCGAGCACGAGGTTCGCGTCCTTGGAGACGCGCGCGAGGCGCTGGCCGACATCGACCGCGGCGCGGCGTACGACGTGATCCTCTGCGATCTGATGATGCCCGGGATGACCGGGATGGGGCTGCACGAGGCCCTCGCGCGCTCCCGGCCTGAGCTCGCCGAGCGGATGGTGTTCCTCACCGGCGGCGCTTTCACCGAGGCGGCGCGGGCCTTTCTCGACCGCGTCCCCAATCCCCGCGTGGAGAAGCCGATCGGGCTCTCGGACCTGCGTGGACTGGTCCGCTCGCGCCTGACCGGCTGAAGTCTTTCAGCGCTCGAGGAAGCGGCGGGCTTCGCGCAGCAGCGCGGGGTGGAGTCGCCGCCCCGCGGCGATCAGGCCGGCGGGTGGCGGAGCGCTGCGGTTGAACCGCACCGGGCTGCCGTCGAGGTGCGTGGTCAGCCCGCCGCTCGCCTCCACCAGCGCCACGCCGGCGCAGCTTCCCCACTCCTTGCGCGCCTTCGCGGAGATCACGCCGTCGGCCTGGCCAGCCGCGATGCGCGCGAGCTTGTACGCCATGCTGGAGACGAGCCGCGGCGGTGGGCCGGTCCAGCTGCCTTCGAGGCCGCGCTCCCATTCCTTGGCCGAGGCGAGCAGGACCGCTCCCTCGAGGTACGCGGCTGCGGTGACGGAGGCGGGAGACCCGTTCAGCTGGACGCCCGCGCCGGCGCTCCCCGAGAACAGTTCGTCGCGGACAGGGTTGTAGACCACGCCGGCCACGGCGGCGCCGCGGACGGACAATCCGATCGAGACCACGAACTCGTCGCCGCCGGCGACATAGTTCCCGGTGCCGTCCAGCGGATCGACGATCCAGACGCGATCGCGCCCGGCCCGCGCACCGTCGTCGGGCGTCTCCTCCGAATACACGGCGTCGTCGGGGAAGGCCGCGAGCAGCCCCGCGCGGATGGCGGCATCGGACTCGCGATCCGCCGGCGTGACCACCTCGCCGCGGTCCTTGCGCAGGACCGGTACCTTGCCTTGCCGGTCGCGCAGCATCTGACCAGCCTCCCGGGCCAGGCGGAGCGCCACCTTCAGCTCATCCTCGAATGCCATGCGCGCCACCGAATGAACAGACGCCCTGCCTCCCGACATCCCGGGAGACCATCTGCACCCATCATACGACGGTGCGCGCCACCTGCGTCCTCTTGCTCTGCGCCGCTGCCTGCTCGCGCACACGGGCGCCGGCGGACGCCCCGCTGACCGTCGTGTTCCGGCACCAGCCGCTCTGGGCGGATCCGGCGGCATTCCAGACCTTCCTCGCGCGCTTCCACGGCGAGAACCCCGGTGTGCAGGTGCGGGCAGAGACGCTCCCCAACGGATCGGACATCGCGCGCGAGATGTTCGTCTCCGCGCTGGAGGGCGGCGCGGACGACTTCGACGTCTTCGCCATCGACGTGATCTGGGCCCCGGAGTTCGCCCGCGCCGGGTGGCTGGCCGATCTCTCGGCGTTCTTTCCGCAGCAGGGGCTGCGCGCGCAGTTCCTGCCTGCCGCGGCGGAGGCGGCCAGCCTGGAGGGGCGCACTTACGCGGTGCCCTGGTTCGTCGACGTGGGGCTGCTCTACTACCGCAAGGATCTGGTTCCGCGCGCCCCGCGCACCTACGCGGAACTGGAGCGGTTTGCCCGCGCCGCCATGGAGCGGCAGCCCGGGGTCGCCGGCTTCCTCTGGCAGGGCCGCCAGTACGAAGGGCTGAACTGCAACTTCTTCGAGGCGGGTTGGGGCCACGGCGCGCCGCAGGCGCCGGAGGGCAGGATCCTATTGACCACCGCCGCGGCTGAGGCGGGCTTGCGCTGGCTGCGGGGAACGCTCGACTCCGGCCTCTCGCCGCGATCGGTCCTCTCCTCCGCCGAGGAGGAAACGCGCCGCGCCTTCCAGGACGGCCGCGCCGTCTTCCTGCGCAATTGGCCCTACGTCTGGGCACAGGTGCAGGCGCCCGGCTCACCCGTTCGCGGCAAGGTGGGTTTCGCGCCGCTGCCGACCGCCACGGGCGAGCCAGGTGCCGGCGCGCTGGGGGGCTGGCTGCTCGCGGTGAATGCGCATGCCCCTGAGGCACGGCGGCGAGCCGCGGTCCGGCTCGTCTCCTATCTCACCTCCCACGCTGCGGAGCTGGAGCTGGCGCTGCACTACTCGCGGCTGCCCGCCCGGCGCGCCGTGTACGACGATCCGCGCCTGCGCGAAGAGGCGCCCTTCATCGCCGCGCTCTTCCCGCTGGCGGCTGCAGCGCTGCCCAGACCCGTGACGCCCTGGTACGCGTTGGCGGGCGACGACATCCAGGGCGAGCTCTCCGCCGCCGTCGCCGGCCTGCGCAGCGCCGGCGAAGCGCTGGGGCGCGCGCAGCGCTTCGTCGATCACCTGGAGGAGCGGTGAACGCGAGGCGGCAGCCCTTGATCATGGTCGCCCCCGCGGCGGCGCTGCTCTGCGGCGTGGCGCTCTTGCCGGTGCTCGCCGCGATCTGGATCAGCCTGCACCGATCCATCCTCGTCTTCCAGGAGCGCAGGTTCCTGGGCCTCTCCAACTACCAGTTCCTCCTCGGCGACGAGCGCTTCTGGTCGGCGCTCGCCACCACGGCCTGGTTCACCGCGGTGGCCGTGGCGGCGGAGCTGATCCTCGGCTTGTGGGTGGCGCTCTTGCTCCAGCGCGGCGGTGGCATCTTCCGCGCCGCCATCCTCTTGCCCTGGGCCATTCCCACCGCGGTCTCGGCGCGGCTCTGGGCCTGGCTGTTCAACGCCGACTACGGGCTGCTGCACCGGCTGGTGCCGGGGATCGACTGGCTGGGCTCGCCCCGCGCCGCGCTGCACGCGGCCATCCTGGTGGACGTCTGGAAGACGACGCCCTTCGTGGCGCTGATCCTGCTCGCGGGCCTGCAGGCCATCCCCGAGGAGGTGGTGAAGGCGGCGCGTGTGGACGGGGCGCGGCCCTTCCGCCTCTTCCTCTCCATCACGCTGCCGCTGCTCCGGCCCGCCATCCTGCTCGCCCTTCTCTTCCGGACGCTCGACGCCTTCCGCGTCTTCGACGCCATCTACGTGCTCACCGAGGGCGGCCCGGCCAACTCCACCGAGACGCTTTCCATCTACGCGTTCAAGACGCTGATGCGGTCGGGCGACTTCGGCTACGGCTCGGCACTGTCGGTGGCGACCTTCGCTTGCGTGCTGGTGTTGGGCCTGGGGTTCTTGCGGGTGCTGGGGACGCGGCGATGAAGCGCGCGCCGGTGCTGCTCTTCTTCCTCGGACCGCTGCTCTGGCAGCTGCTCACCTCGCTCTGGCCGGAGGCGGAGCTGACGCGCCCGCTGCCGCGCTCGCTGACGCTCGCCAACTACGCGGGGCTGGGGGGATCGTTCGCGCGGGCGGCGCTGAATTCCTTGCTGGTGGCGGCAGGCACGACGGCGCTCTGCCTGGCGGCAGGCGCTTCTGCCGCGTTCGCCATCGCGCGGTTGCAGTTCCGCGGCCGTTCGCTGCTGCTCGGCGCCTCGCTCGCCATCTCCATGTTCCCGCCCATCGCCACCGTGAGCCCGCTCTATCTGCTGCTGCGCGCCGCCGGCCTGCGCGACAGCCTCGCCGGCCTGGTGCTGCCCTACTCCACCTTCGCGCTGCCGCTGACGCTGTGGCTGCTCACCTCGTACTTCCGCGAGCTGCCCGACGACCTTTTCCGCGCCGCGCGCGTGGACGGGTGCACGCCCTGGCAGGCCTTCGTCCACGTCTTCTTGCCGCTGGCCACGCCGGCGCTCGCCACCACCGCCATCCTGGTCTTCATCTTTTCCTGGAACGAGCTCCTCTACGCGCTCGCCTTCGTCTCCACGCCGGCCAAGCGGACCATCCCGGTGGCCATCGCGCTCTTCGCCGGCGAGCACCTGGAGCCGTGGGGGCAGATCGCGGCTGCCTCGGTGACCGCCACGCTGCCGCTGGCGCTGCTCACCTTCCTTTTCCAGCGCCGCATCGTCCGCGGCCTCACCGCCGGCGCGGTCCGGGAGTAGCCGTGGCCTCCGTCTCGCTGGCGCAGGTGAGCAAGGGGTTCGCTGCCGGCGAGGCGTTGCGCGGCCTGTCGCTGGAGATCCGGGACGGCGAGTTCCTCTCGCTGGTGGGTCCGTCCGGCTGCGGCAAGTCCACCACGCTGAACCTCATCGCCGGCCTCGAGGAGCCCACCAGCGGGACCGTGCGCATCGGCGACCGGGAAGTGAACGGCCTGTCCCCCGCCGAGCGCGACGTGGCCATGGTCTTCCAGAGCTACGCGCTCTATCCGCACAAGGACGTGCGGGGAAACCTGGCCTTTCCGCTGCAGATCGCGCGCCTGCCGCGGGTGGAGATCGACCGGCGCATCGGCGAGGCGGCGGAGTTCCTGGGCATCTCCGCGCTGCTCTCGCGCAAGCCGCGCGAGCTGTCGGGGGGCCAGCGGCAGCGCGTCGCGCTGGGGCGCGCGCTGGTGCGAAGACCGAAGGTCTACCTGCTCGACGAGCCGCTGGGGAGCCTGGATCCCGGCTTGCGCGCCGAGATGCGCGGCGAGCTGAAGCGCCTGCACCGGCAGCTAAAGGCCACCTTCGTCTACGTGACGCACGACCAGACCGAGGCGATGACGCTCTCGGACCGCATCGCGGTGCTGCGGGCGGGAGAGCTGCACCAGCTGGGTTCGCCGCGCGAGATTTACCAGCGGCCGCGGACGCGGTTCGTGGCCGAGTTCTTCGGCAGCCCGCGGATCAACGTGCTGCCGGCGCGGGTGCTGGGGCTCGACGGCGACCAGTTGGCCGCGATCCGGCCGGAGCATGTGGAGGTGGTGGAGCAACCCGAGGCGAAATCGCTGGAGGGAACGGTGGAGATGGTGGAGCTGACGGGAGCGGAGACCTGGGTGACGGTGGCGGCGGCGGGCGAGAAGCTGACCGCACGGGCGCCGCCGGATTTCGCCGTCGAGCCGGGCGGCCGCGTGTGGATGCGGATTCCGGCGGGAAGGGTTCTGCGGCTGCCGGGGTAGCGGAAAGGTCCAATCCGGTTCACCCGGGTGAACCGCCCGACGACGTGATCAGTGATCACCGCAGCAACAAAGGGAGCGGCCGAGGGTGGTCTGCCCCCTGCGGTTCCGTCGCTGTCCGATCCTGGGACGGCCAGTCCCAGCTCCGCCCAGGCGCTCCATAGCTGCTGACCCGTGCGAAGTGGCACGAACGTCGCACTGCAGCCTCGCTGCATGGACGAACTGGCGCAGGACCTGAAGCTCGCCCTCCGTTCCCTGAAACGCGCACCGAGTTTCGCCATCGCCGCCGTGGCCGCGCTGGCGCTGGCCATCGGCGCCAACACGGCGCTGTTCAGCCTGATCGAGGCTACGCTGCTGCGGCCCTTTCCCTACGCGCACCCCGAGCGGCTCCTCCTCGTGCGCGAGACGAGCCGGGAGTTCCCCGACTCCTCTGTCGCCTACCCCAACTACCTCGACTGGCGGAGCCAGACGCGCGACCAGTTCTCCGGCATGGCCGCGTTCCGGCGCGACAGCTTCAACCTGATCGGCAGCGGCGATCCCGAGCGGCTCTCGGGGCGGATGGTGGGCTCCGACTTCTTCGACGTGCTGGGCGCGAAGCCGCAAGCCGGCCGGTTCTTCGCCCCCGACGACGACCTCCCCGGCGCGGCGCGCACGGTGGTCCTCTCCAACGCGCTCTGGCAGCGGCGGTTCGCGTCCGACACACGGGTGGTCGGTCAGAGCATCACGCTGAACGGCACCAGCTATACCGTGGTCGGCATCCTGCCGCCGGGGTTCCGCTTCCTGGTGGCGACCGACGTCTTCGTGCCCATCGGGCTGTGGGCCGACCAGTTCAAGGACCGCGACACACACCCCGGCATCAGCGTGCTCGCCCTCTTGAAGTCCGGCGTCTCGCCCGCGCAGGGCAACGCCGCGCTCGACGCCGTGGCCGGCCGGCTGGAGAAGGCATACCCGCGCACGAACACCGGGAAGCGGGTGCGCGCGAAGACCATCCAGGAAGATCAGACCGAGGACTTCCGCAGCGCGCTGTTGATGCTCTGGGGCGCCGTGGGCCTGGTGCTGGCCATCGCCGCGGCCAACGTCGCCAACCTCTCGCTGGCGCGCGCCGCGGCCCGCGCGCCCGAGCTGGCCATCCGCTCGGCGCTGGGGGCGGGCCGCTGGCGGCTGGTGCGCCAGCTCCTCACCGAGAGCGTGCTCCTCGCCGTGACGGGCGGCACGCTCGGGATCGCGCTGGCAGTCTGGGGCCTGGACGCGCTCCTGCCCTGGGTCCCCGAGATCCTCAAGCGCAACGCCGAGATCCGCATCGACGGCGGCGCGATGGCCTTCACGCTGCTGCTGTCGCTCGCGACCGGCATCGCCTTCGGCGTGCTGCCCGCGCTGCGCGGGGCGCGCCCCAACCTGGACGCTTTCCTGCGCGATGCGCGCACCACCGATTCGCGGCCGCGCAGGCGCATCCGCAATGCGCTGGTGGTGGCGGAGATGGCGCTGTCGTTGATGCTGCTGATCGGCGCCGGCCTTCTCCTGCGCAGCTTCGCCGAGGTCTCGCGCGTCAACCCCGGCTTCGAGATCCACGGGCTGCTCACCTTCCAGCTCCAGCTGCCCGAGAGCCGCTACCGCGACGGCAACGACGAGATCCGCTTCGAGCAGGAGCTGCGGCGGCGCCTCGCGGTCCTCCCCGGCGTCCAGGCCGCGGCGGTGGGGCAATCGCTGCCCTTCTTCGACGACAACAGCATGAGCGGCTTCTGGGTGGAAGGCCGGCCGCGGCCACAGCCCAGCGAGGGTCCCAGCTCGATGCAGTACATCGCCACCCCCGGGTTCATCCAGACGATGGGCGCGCGCCTCTTGCGCGGCCGCGACGTCGCCGACACGGACGATCTGCGCGCGCCGGCGGTCGTAATCGACGACGCGCTCGCCCGCATCCTCTTCGGGACCTCCGACCCGCTGGGCCAGCACCTCGCCTTTCCACCTGAAGTGGTCGGCAGCATGCGCGGTCCCGAGATCGTCGGCATCTACCGCCACATGCGGCAGTACGGCCTGGACGACGCGGGACCCATCCAGGCCGGCATGGTGTTGCCCTTCGCGCTGATGGCGCAGTTCGCCCCGCAGTGGTCCCGCGGTCTCACCGTCATGATGCGCTCCGAGGGCGACCTGGGGGTGTTGGCCGCCGCCGCCCGCCGCGAAGTGCAGTCCCTCGACTCCCAGCTCCCGATCTTCGGCGTGAAGACCATGGAGGCGGCGGTGGACGAGTCGCTGGCCGGACGCCGATTCAGCCTGCTCTTGCTGGGCCTCTTCGCCGCGCTCGCGCTGGTGCTGGCCGCGGTGGGCATCTACGGCGTGATGAGCTACGGCGTGGTGCAGCGGACGCGCGAGATCGGCATCCGCATGGCGCTGGGCGCCCGCGAGGCGGACGTGTTGCGGCTGGTGGTGGGCGACGGCGCCCGGCTCGCCGGCGCGGGCGTCGCCATCGGTCTCGCCCTGGCCTTGGTCCTTTCGCGGGTGATCCGCGGCATGCTCTACGGCGTCAGCGCGTACGACCCGCTGGCCTGGGCCGGTCTGACGGTGGTGCTCGCGCTGGTGGCGCTGACCGCGTCCTGGCTGCCAGCGCGTCGGGCGGCGCGCATCGACCCGAACCTGGCACTGCACGCAGACTAGCGACTCGGCAGCGGCGCATCAGCCAGTGGCGCCCGCCTCCAGCAAGGCCTGCGCTCCGTCGATGTCGACCGCCTCCGCGAAGAGATGGCCCTGCGCGGCACAGATGCCCGCCTCGCGGAGCATCTCGAGCTGCGCCGCGTTCTCGACGCCGGCGGCGAGGACGCGGACGTCCAGCTCGCGGGCCAGCGCGACGATGCTGCGAACCAGCTCCCAACCAGGGTTACGTCCGTCGTCGGGGAGCAGCGAGCGGTGGATCTTGAGGATGTCGAATCGGCAGCGGAAGAGCGCCTCGAGCGTGCAGCCGCCGGAGCCGAAGTCGTCCACGCAGACGTGGAGACCGCGGTCGCGCAGCTCTGCGATGCGCCCGGCATGATGGTGGAGCGCGCTCTCCGTCACCTCGACCGTCACGGCTCGCGGGTCCAGGCCGTGCTCGCCCAGCGCGGCGTCCAGCGTCTCCAGCAGCTCGGCGTGCTGCAGCTGCCGCAGGGACAGGTTCACGTGCAAACCGAGGTCGGGACTGATCCGCCTGCAGCTGCGCAGCTCGCGGCCTGCCTGCCGCAAGAGCCACCTCCCCATCGGCACGATCAGGCCAGACTCCTCGGCGAAGGGCATGAAGTGCGCAGGCGGCAGCAGCCCGCGGACGGGATGCGCCCAGCGCAGCAACGCCTCCAGCCCTTCGGTGCGCCGGGTGGTCAGATCGACGATGGGCAGATAGTGGACGCGGAGCTCGTCGCGCCCGAGCGCGCGGCGCAGGTCCGCCTCCAATTCGAGGAGGTGGGGGGCGCTGAGATGCACCACGGGACGGCGGTTGGGCGCGCTCTCGATGGGAGGCGCCACCGCTTCGTCCAGCGAGAAATCGATCCGCCGTTGGAGTCGGCTGTGCATGGGCCACGGTACGGCCGCGATCCGGCCCGGGCAAATTTTCTTCAGCCGGCGGCGCGACGCCGATCGAGGCCCCAGCCGCCCGCGCCGCGGGTCGCGATGAAGAGGAAGACCAGGGAGTAGAGCAGCGCGAGCTCACCCTTGTTGATGGTGGGGAAGAAGCCCGCTCCGAAGTTGAGCTTCCAGTGGAATTGCACGTAGGCGACCGCCATCTCGCCGCTCGCCAGCAGGGCTGCCCAAGCGGTGAGGAATCCCACCGCGATGGCGAGGCCGCAGACCAGCTCGATGACGCCGCCGAACCAGAGCTGGCTCCCCACCGGAGGCCGGCCCTGCGAGAGCACGCCGAAGAGCTTCTGCATCCCGTGGAAGGCGAACATCAGCCCGGTGACCACGCGGAGCAGCAGGTAAGCGAAGTCTCCCAACGGCTCCAGCGGCCTGGACGTGGCCATGCGTTCCTCCGCGGCGATCGATGCGAACCTGGCTGCAGCTTGCCTGCGGCCGCAGATCCGTCAAGTTCTCCGCGCCCGCTCCGCTACCGGCATGCGGCGGCGCGGTCGAGCAGCACGCGGCGCTCCTGCCCGTTGCGGGTCAGCGAGGCTGCCCTCTCGAACGCGCTCCGCGCTTCGTCGAGCCTGCCCAGCTTGAAGAGCAGATCGCCGCGGACGGCGGGCAACAGGTGATAGCCCAGAAGCCTCGGATCGGAGACGAGCGCGTCGGCGAGCCGCAGGCCCGCGGCCGGACCCGCCGCCATGCCCACCGCGACGGCCCGGTTCAGCTCCACGACCGGCGATGGCGCCGCCGCGGCCAGCAACTCGTAGAGAGCGGCGATGCGCGACCAATCCGTCTCCGCCGCCGTCCGCGCCCGCGCATGGCAGGCCGCGATGGCCGCCTGCAGCGTGTAGGGGCCGCGCGCGGGGTCCAACGCTTCTGCCTGTTGCAGCGCGGCGAGGCCGCGATGGATGAGGAGTTGGTCCCAGAGCGCGCGATCCTGGTCGAGCAGCAGCACCGGTTCTCCGGACGGCGCCACGCGCGCCCGCACGCGGGAGGCCTGGATCTCCATCAGCGCGAGCAGGCCGTGCACCTCAGCCTCTGCCGACACCAACTGCGCCAGGATGCGCCCCAGCCGCAGCGCGTCCTCGCACAGCGCGGGGCGCATCCAGTCGTCCCCGGCGGTGGCCGCGTAGCCTTCGTTGAAGACGAGGTAGATGACCTGGAGCACCGGCGCGAGCCGCGCCGTCAGCTCGGCGCCCCGAGGCACCTCGAAGGGAACCTGCGCTTCCGACAGCGTTCGCTTGGCGCGGACGATGCGCTGCGCGATGGTCGGCTCGGGGAGCAGGAACGCGCGCGCGATCTCCGCGGTGGTCAGGCCTCCCAACAGGCGCAGCGTCAGCGCCACCTGCGCCTCGGTGGAGAGGACCGGATGGCAGGCGGTCAGCACCAGGCGCAAGAGATCGTCGCCCACGTTCTCGTCGATTCTGGCATCGAGATCCGGGACCACGCGCTGACGGTCCTCGTCCTGACCGATCTCTTCGTGGGCCCGGCCGGCGAGCCGGTCGCGCCGCATCCGATCGATGGCGCGGTTCTTCGCGGTGGCCATCAGCCAGGCGCCCGGGTTCTCCGGCACGCCGGTCTGCGGCCAGCGCTCCAGCGCCGTGACCAGCGCGTCCTGCGCCAGCTCCTCTGCCAGTCCAACGTCGCGGACCATCCGGGTCAGGCCGGCGATGAGCCGCATGGATTCGATACGGAAGACGGCGTGGATGGCGCGGTTGACGTCGGAGGTCACGGCCATCCGAGTAGAGCATCGCCGGGGCGCGGACAAGCGCCAAGTGCGCGAAATTGCGGATCTCCGCCGACAATCCCTTCCTCGAAGCCGTCGCTTCGCGGCATCCTGCGGCCATGGCCGAACCACCCCGCCGGCGGCTCGTCGAGCTGAGCCATCCCATCGAGCACGGCATGGTCACCTACCCCGGCCTGCCTGGCCCCGAGATCTCCGATCATCTCTCGCGCCAGGCATCGCGCGCCCGCTACGCGCCGGGCACCGAGTTTCACATCGGGCGAATCTCCATGATCGCCAACACCGGGACCTACCTGGACACCCCGTCCCACCGCTTCGACGGGGCGCCCGACCTGTCCGGCGTGCCGCTCGCCTCCTTGGTCGACCTCGACGGCCTGGTCGTGCGGCTGGAGGCGGGCCGCGCCATCGATCGCGATCTCCTGCTCCCGCACGACGTGCGCGGACGCGCCGTGCTCCTGCACACCGGCTGGGCTCGCCACTTCCGCAACGACGCCTACGCCGTGGACGCGCCCTTCCTGACCGGCAGCGCCGCGCGCTGGCTGGTCGAACAGCGCGCCGCGCTGGTGGGCATCGACTCGGTCAACGTCGACGACATGGCGGACCTGTCGCGGCCGGCGCACACGGCGCTGCTCGAGGCGGGCATCCCCGTCGTCGAGCACCTCCGCGGCCTCGAGCAGCTCCCGCCGCGTGGCTTCCGCTTCCACGCTGCCCCGCCCCTGGTGCGGGGCCTGGGCACATTCCCCGTCCGCGCCTACGCCGTGTTGTAATCCTCCGGAGGCACGATGACCCCGCGCCGACTCCTGCTGCTGCTCGCCGCCACCGGCGCGATCGCCGCGGGAGGCCTGCATCTCTGGTCGGGTTCCACCACCGCGCCCGCCCCTGCGGGACCCGACGGGGCAGCCGCGAAACCTGCCGGCCCCCCCATCGACGCCGCGCAGATCGGCAGCGGGCGGCTGAGCATGGAGCGGCTGCCGACCGAGGTCGGCAACGCGCTGGAGCTGCAGTCC
>DASRTX010000282.1:0-11607 GCA_035655715.1 Myxococcales bacterium
CCTCGACCAGGCCGAGCAATTCCTCCTGCGACGGGCCGTCGGCTTCGGGGAGGAGCGCGGCCAGCACCGCGGCGCGCGGATCGATCCAGCGCTCCGCCGCCTCGCGCAGCCGCGCCGGCGTGAGCTGCGCGACGTGCTCGAGATAGCGCTGCTCGTACTCGAGGCCACCCGCGCTCGACTGGTAGAAGCCGAGCTTGCGCGCCTGGCCCTGCACGGTCTCGCGCTGGTAGACCGCATCGCTCTCCAGCAGGCGGCAGGCGATGGACAGCTCCTCCGCCGTCACCTCCTCGCTGCGCAGGCGGTACGTCTGCGCCAGCGCTTCCCGCACCGCCTCGCGCGCCGTGGCGGGCTGCAGCGTCAGGCCCACGATGGTGAGACCGGGATCCACCGGCGTGTAGCAGCTCGCCTGGACCTCCGTGCAGAGAAGGCGGTCGCGCTTCAGGGCCCGGTGCAGGCGCGAGGCCTCGCCGTGGCCGAGGATGATGGACATGGCGTCGAGGGCGCCGACGTCGTCGTGGACCATGGGCGGCGAGGGCCAGGCCATGGAGAGGTACCCTTCCTTGAGCGGCTCGCGCCGCAGGTGCGCGCTGGGACGCTGGCGGCGCGGCTCTTGCGGCCGCTCCGGCGCAGGCTCGAACGGGCCGTCCGGCCAGGCGAACAGCTTTTCCGCCAGCCGCACCGCCTCCGCCTCGCGCACGTCCCCCACCACCACCACCACCGCGTTCTGCGGCGCATACCAGCGGCGGTAGAAGCGCAGGATCCCTTCGCGGGTGAAGCTGCGGACGCTCTCCTCGGTGCCGATGACCGGCTTGCCGTAGGGGTGCCGGGAGAAGGACGAGGCGAACAGCTCGCGCGAGAGCTTGCGGGTGGGCGAATCCTGGCTGCGCTTGATCTCCTCGCAAACCACCTCGATCTCGCGCTGCAGCTCCTCGGGATCGAAGGCCGCGCTGGTCACCGCGTCGGCCAGCACGTCCATGCCCTCGGCGAAGAACCGCGACGCCAGCACCACGTGATAGACGGTCTGGTCGAAGCTGGTCCAGGCGTTGATCTCGCCCCCGCAGGCCTCGATGGCGCGGGCGATCTCGCCGGGGCCGCGCCGCGCGGTGCCCTTGAAGAGCATGTGCTCGTGCAGGTGGGCGAGCCCGGCCTCGTCGGCGCGCTCGTCGGCGCTGCCCACGCGCATCCAGACCTGGATGGCCACCACCTCCGCCGCGTGGTTCTCCTCCACCAGCAGCGTCAACCCGTTCGCGAGCGTATGTCTCACCCGGCAGAGCCTAGCAGCCGCCCGTCCGCCGCGCCGCGACTTTTGCCGCCACCGTCAGGAAGGGAACCGGCGCAAGAGCGCCCGCGCCAGCTCGCGAGGGGCCTCGATGTGCGGCAGGTGGCCGGCCTTCTCCAACACCACCAACTCCGCCTCGGGCAGGGCGGCGCGAAAAAACTCCAGCGACCCGGGCGGCAGGAGGCGGTCATGCGCGCCCCAGATGAGGCGCAAAGGCACGCGCACTGCCGCCAATTCCGCCTCGCGCAGGAAGTCCTCCTCGACCAGCGCGTCGAGGATGCCCTGCGCCGGCTCGGCCCACATCAGCTCGATGACCTGGCTGGGCAAGAGTCGCATCAAGAGCGGGGCCCGGCGGAATGCGCGCTGCAGATAGGCCTTCACGCCCTCGCGATCGCGCGCGGAGACGCTGGCGCGGAAGGGCTGCCAGAGCGCCCGATCGAGCAGCGCGCCACCCGGGTTGATCAAAGCCAGCGCCGAGGGCCGCACGGCGCCGGAAAGCAAGAGCCGCAGCGCGATCCACCCGCCCAGCGAGTGCCCGGCGATCACCGGCTCGCGCAATTGGACCGCGTAGTCCGCCACCGCCCGCGAGAGCGTGGCGAGCTTCCAGTCCGGAGGCTTGTGGGAGAGGCCGTGCCCGGGAAGATCGAGCAGGTGGACCTGGTAGCGGCGCGAGAGCGGCCCGACCACCTGCGCCCAGCCCGCCAGCGAATCGCCCAGCCCGTGCAGCAGCAGGAGTGGCCGGGCAGAGGGGTCGCCGCGCACCGCGAAGCGCAGCGGCCCCGCGGAGGAAGGCGCCCACCCGACCCGGGCGCCGCGCTCGGCGACGCCGCGCATCAGCGCGAGCGCGAGGGCGCGCACGGATCAGAGGTCGGCGGGGCGCAAGGTGCTGCGCCCGTTCTCCTTGGCGCGCGTGACCGCCTTCTCCACCGCGGCCCGCACGTGCTCCGACAGCGCGCTGATGAACTCGTCCGAGGTGCGCATCTCCTTCTCGCGGATCAGGTCGCGGACCTTGCTTTGAACGATCAGAAGACCGCCCGCGTCTTTTTTCGCCTCGGTGTTCTCGCTCATGGCGCGCTCCTCTAACAGAGCCGCGCCGGGGTTTCAATGCGGAAGGAGGGACTGCGTGGATACACGTCAACGCTCCAAAAACGCGCGCGCTTCCTCGTAGTCCACCGGTGACGCCGCGCGCAGGCGCAGATCGTGCCCGGCGGGGTGCCGTAGCTCGAGCGAGACGGCGTGCAGCATGGGCCGCGTGAAGTCGTGCCGCCTGCCGTCGGCGCGAGTGAAAAAGACAGGGCCTCCATACGTCTTGTCTCCGAGCAGCGGACATCCCAGCTCGCGCAGGTGGATGCGGATCTGGTGGGTGCGTCCCGTCTCGGGCCAGGCCGCGATCTCGGCGGCGCTTTGGTAGCGCGCGACCACACGCCAGCGCGTCAGGGCGGGCCGCGACTCCACGGCCGACTCCACCGCGCCTTCGTCCGCCAGAGGCGCGCCGGCCACCAGCGCGCGGTACTCCTTCTTCACCCGCCGCGCGCGAAACTCTCCGAGCAGGAAGGCCTGTGTGCGCCGCGTCCGCGCCAAAAGCGTGACGCCGGTGGTTCCCCGATCGAGCCGATGCACCAGCAGCGCCTGCGTCTGCTTTTCGCCCAGCGCGCCAAGCAAGGCCGTGCAGAGCGCGGGCAGCGATTCGGTTCCGGCGAGATCCTCCTGTGCCGCCACCCCCGCGGGCTTGTCCACCGCCAGCAGCAGCTCGTCCAGGTGGATCAGCTGCGAGCGCTGCAGCGCGGGCGCCGGCTGCCGCGGCAACGCCACCTCGACGCGCTCGCCGGGGTGCAGCGGCCGCTCCACCTCCCGCACGCGCCGCCCGCCCACGAACGCGCCGCCGCGCTCGATGGCCTCGCGCGCCAGTTGCTCGGAGATCCCTCCCCGCCGCACCACGAAGCCCAGCAGCGGCTCGCCCGCATCCGCGACGAGCCGCAACCGCGAGGGCGGACGCTTCAAGCCTCCGCTTTCTTGCAGGCGCCCCCGCCGCAGCCAGCGCCCGCGCCGGCTGCGCAGGAGTCGTTGGCCGGCTTGCCCGGACCGGCAGCGTAGCCGTCGGCGTACCACCCGCCGCCGCGCAGGGCGAAAGAGGACCGCGAGATGAGGCGCTTCACCGGCCCGCCGCACTTGTCGCAGGAGGCGAGGGCCGGCTCGGTGATGCGCTGCTCTACGTCGAAGGTGCCGCAGCTCGTGCAGCTATACTCGTACGTCGGCATGCCCGATCCGTAACCACCGGCTGCGGCCCGTCAAGGGCCCCGCGGCCGGGGTCGCTATCCCTTCTCCACCATCCGGACCGGGAACTTGCTCAGCGCCGAACAGACCATCCCGCCAGGGCCGGCCACCAGATCGTGGAACACGCCGCGCGGAGCCAGCGCCACCGCGCCGGGAGCGAGCGCGATGCGCAGCTCGTTGCCGGCGGCGGCCGTCTCCAACACGAGCTCACCTCCGCCCTGCACGCAGAGGTACGCACGGTCCGCGTCCGGATGCTTGCGCCAGCCCGTCTTCTGCGCCCCCTTGAGGTAGACGCCGTCCACCAGCAGCTGATCGGTCTTCACCGCGTGGAGCACGGTGGGCTTGTCGTCCGAATAGCGCGCATCAGCTATGAGATTTACGCTCTGCACGAAGTCTCCTCAGAACCGGGCGGGGGCGGGCGTCGCTGCCTTGCCGTAGAGGAACTTGGCGATCCCCCAGCCCACGATCACGAAGACGACGGCGATGAGCCACGCCATGTCGCTGCCGTACACGGTGGGAAAGTGATTGGAGATCATGAAGAGGATGAGCGGGATCGACATGTACGTGTTGTGCTTGCTGCGCAGCGTGGCCACCGCTGGCACGGAAGCCTCGGGCGCGGGGCCGGTGCCCTTCACGCCGGCGATGATCTTCCGCTGGTTGGGCCAGATGCGCATCCAGACGTTGGCCGCCATGATGGTGCCGAAGAGCGCGCCCGCGTAGATGAAGACCGCCCGGCCGCCCATGAAGAGGTGGAAGACGAAGACCACCACCGCGAAGAGGACCAGCGAGATGATGTTGCCGGTGGTCTCGTTCTTCATCCCCTTCCAGAGCACGTCGTAGATGCCGAAACAGACCAGCACCACCAGGACGGCGATGCCGCCGGAGGCGTAGCTGCTCATGCGCTCGCTGCCCATGGCATTGCCCGCCCAGTAGACCACCCAGAGCAGGAGCACACCCGTGATCCAGGTATAGGCCGCTCCCCAGCGGAACCAGTAGAGCGCGCGCGGCATGAGCTCGGGAACGACCTTCTTCTTCGAGTCGGCGTCGTAGGTCTTGGCGACCTGTCCATTGACGAAGTTGAAAAACCAGAGATGGCCGATCCACATCACGCCAGCGAGGACGTGGATCCAGCGGAAGACGAGGTTCAGCCACTCGTTGACGTTCGAGTCCATCCACCCTCCGGGAGGTTCTGGGGGCGCACACTATCGTCCCGGGATCGGACAGTCGAGGGCCAAGTCGCTCTCCCGCCGCGTCCGCGCCGCCCGATGCGCATCTTGCCGCGCATGAAACGCTACGAGCCGAAGCAGTTTTCCCGCCTCAAGGGGCTCTCAGGGATCTCGGACGGCCTGCTCCAGGACCACTTCAAGCTCTACGAGGGCTACGTCAAGAACGTCAACGAGCTGAGCACCCAGCTCGAGGGGTTGCTCAAGGAGGGAAAGGGCAAGGGCACAAACCCCGCCTTCACCGAGATGACCCGGCGGCTGGGCTTCGAGTACGGCGGCATGGTCCTGCACGAGCTGTACTTCGGCAACCTGGGACCTGAGCCGGACCCCCTCAACAAGGCCGGTCCGCTGGCGCAGGCATTTTCCCGCGACTTCGGCTCCTTTGAAGCCTGGTTCGAGGACTTCAAGGCCATCGCGGCCATGCGCGGGGTGGGTTGGGCGATGGCCTACCAGAACCCCGAGACCAGGCAGATCTCCAACCACTGGATCACCCTGCACAACGACGGGCACCCGCCGGGGTTCCGCCCCATCGTGGTGATGGACTGCTGGGAGCACGCCTTCGTTCCCGACTACAAGTGCACCGAGCGCGCGAAATACGTGGACGCGTATTTCAAGAACCTCGACTGGCGGGCTTGCGAGGGCCGGCTGATCAAGTAAACAGCTCGGGTGCTGCGCGAGCTGCGGGAACTGCGGGAGGACGCGGCCGGGATGGCTGCCGCCCTGGCGCGGGCGCGCTGGCTGCGCGCCTGCGGCCTTTCGCAACAGTCGACCTTCCTCGAGATGCTGCGCGCGCACAGGCTCGCTGCCAGCGCCGACGGGCTGGCGCAGGTGCGCGAGACGCTCGAGGAGGCGTTGGCGGAGGATCCAAAGCGGCCGGCGCGGATCGCCCGGCTGGAGTCGCTGCGGAGCTTGCTCGCCCGGGTGCGCGCCCTGTCGCTGGAACCGCAGGCAGCGCAGGAGCTGTTCGACCTTCCCCAGCGCGGGCGGGTGCGCTTGCCCGGGGATGCCGGGCTGCATGGGGCGGTTCCGGAGGTGGCCGTCCGGCGCGAGCTGCCGCTGCTCGCCTCGCGCGAGCGCCGCGCAGAGATGGAGGCCGCGCTGGCCGATGCGGAGCAGTCCGCCGACGGCGTGCGCAGCGCCGTGTGGGAGGCCGCCCGGGAGGCGCGCGCGCAAGCCGCCCTGGTCACGCCGGCCGATGCGAGTGCTTGGGCGACCAGGGTCCTCGACGGCACCGACGCCATCGCCGGCGACCTGGGCGCGTGGCTCCTGGAGCGGCACACCGGTGCCCGGCCCGGATCGCTCTATCGCCACGACGTGCTGCACCTCGTGCACGCCCCTCGCTGCGCGAGCGCGTTTCCGGCCGGCGAGATGCAGAGGACGGTGCGGCGCTGGGCGGAGATGCTGCGGCTGGATCTGTCGGAGGTGAAGGTCGACGACGACGACCGCCCGCTCAAATGGCCCGGCACGCACGCCGAGCCGCTGGACCCGCCGTGGGAAGCCGGCGTCGCGCTCCTTCCCGCGCAGGGCCCGCGCGCGCTCTCCTCGCTGCTCGCCGGAATCGGCGAGGCGCTGTTGCGCCTGGGCCCGCCCTCGGAGGCGCCGCCCGAGGACCTGTGGCTCGGCGACCCGGCAGTGCGGCACGGGTGCGCCGCGCTGCTCGGGTCGCTGCCGCTCTTGTGGGATTGGCGGCGCCGCTGCGCGAAGGTGGAGTTGGGCAGGGACGACGAGCGCGCGGTGGCCATCGCCGCGGTCTTCGATGCCCGCATTGACGCGGCGACGATCCTCGCCGCCTTGCAGGCCGAGCAGTCCGGCCTGGGCGCGCGCGCTGCCGCCGCGCACCGCGATCTCTACGCGCGCGCCACCGGAGCGGAGCTGCCTGCGGGGCTGGCGTTGTCTGGACTCGATCCGTGGTTCGAAGCGTTCGACCGGCTGCGAGGGAGGTCGCTTGCGGCGCGGGCGTCCGCCTTCCTGACCGACCGCTACGACGAGGATTGGTGGCGCAACCCGCGCAGTGGCGCTTCCTTGGCCGGCCTCTGGGGCAGGGGCGGCCGCCCTACCTTTGCCGAGCTTTGGGCAGAGATGGGTGGAGAGCCTTCGGCCGATTGGATCGTCCAGGGCCTGGCAGCCGCCACCCAGTAGAAATGATTGTTCACACGCGCGCATTGCCAGCAATTTCGACTGGCGCGTTGCGCCAATTGCCTGAAAACAGGGACGTGCATTCGTTGGCGAGTGTCTTGCTGAAGGGATGGCCGTGATCCGCTGGGCACCGATCAGTCCGGGGCTCGATGAGAGCTGGCCGGTGCGCTACCGGTTCGGCTCGCTGCCCGATCTGCAACGCCATCTGAGGCTGGGCCACGGGTTCTTCCTCCCCGACCATGCTCTGCCCGGCGGCGCGGGGTCGCGGGCCATCGTCGAGATCGGGCTGCCTGATTCCAACGACCGCCCTCTCTTGCACGGCAGGGTCCGCGCGCGGGGACACGGCGGGGTGTGGCTCGATCTGCCGATGGCGCGCCCGGCGGCGCGCTGGGCGCCGGCCCCCGGAGCGCCGCGGCGTCGTGCCCGCCGTGTCGCTTGCGACCTCTTCGTGGAGATCCATCCGCGCGGCGGCGAGCCATGGCTGTGCCGAGGGCTCGACGTGAGCGAGACCGGAATGCGCGTCGGGTCCGCGCTGGAGACCGGCGTGCGCGGCGACGAGCTGGACGCGGTGGTGCTCCCCGGGGACGGCCACATGCCATCCGCGGAGGTGGTGGGACGGATCGTGTGGGCCGGGCAGCGCGAGACCGGCATCGAGATCGTGCAGGGCTCGGCCGCGTTCGCCAGGATGCTGGCGACCGCCGTGGGCCGCTGGGACTTGGTACGCGAGGTCGAGCACGACGGGGGCTGCCCTTGCGCTCAGGGCGAGGCCACCGGCCAGCGCCAGCCGTAGAGCCGGCTGAAGTGCCACCACTCCTTCGGGTTGACGCGGAACCCCGCCGCATACATCGCGGCCTTGAGCAACTCGCGGTGCTCCAAGGCGGGCCCCTCCGGGAGCGGAGCGTCGGCGGCCGCCTTGGGCCCGAAGGCGTCGAAGGGCGTCGGCAGCTCCACACGGTTCCCCTTGGCATCCGCCACTTCCAGATCGACCGCCACCCCGCGCTCGTGCAGGCTGCCGCGCTTCGGGTCGGCCACGGACCCGGGCTGGGGATGCGCCTGCCAGAGCTCGGCTTGGGCCTGTCCCGGCCGGGTGCAGTCGCGCGCCACCAGGCGCAGCCCCCGCTTGCGCAGTGCGGCAGCCGCCAGCGCCAGCCGCTCCGCCACGCTGCGGCGCAGCAGGCACTTGGCATCGGGAGGATAGAGCGCCTTGCCGGTAACGTTGTCGGCCTTGGCGTAGGCGAGATCGACGATCAGGCCCGGAACGAGGGGCGCCGCGTCGACCAGCGGATCGTCGGCATCGGCCACTTCCGGCAGGTGCTGGGGGCCAAACGTCCGGGCCGCCAGGAGCACCGCCAACAGCATCACTTCAGGCGGCGCAAGGCCCGGATGATCTTGTCCTTTTCCTTGGTGCGCACCTGCGCTGCGGCAGGCTGCGGCATGGCCCGCGCCGCCAGCTTCCGCTTGAGCTCGATCTCCAGCGCCAAAAGCTCGGCCCGGGCTTCCGGGTTCTGCTGACCCCTGCGCGGCAGCACTTGCGTCCTGTCCACCGACGTTCCCGACCTCATCCGCAGCGCCTTCTCCTCACGCGCGCTGAGCTGCTTGGCGGCGGTGCGGAGGAGCTGCCGCACCTCGGTGCTCGTGATCGTGCTCGAGGAGGACTTGTTGTTCATTTCGGAGTTACCTCGTCCAGGTCGTCGCGGTGTCGCCATGAAACCGTACGCTCCGTTCGCAGAAGATCAATTTTTCTGCGGATATCGCGCTCCTGCGGCATCAAGAGGAACATGCTCCTGCCGTGAAATCAATCTTTTGGCGGGGATGTGCGCACCCCTGCGGAAAGATCCGCCTTCCGCGCAGATTCAGCGCTGTTGCGGCGCCTCCTCCTCGTCATCCTCCTGGGGCTCCTCGGCGGCCGGCGGGGCCTGTGCGGCGCCCGGCTCCTTGCGCAGGAACCGCAGCGGATCCTTCACCGCGTGCGGCACCGTGGTGTCGGGCTCGTACTGCGGCGCCTTCAGGGGCGAGGTTTTTCCCACGTTGTTGGTGACGAGGACGGTGTGCAGGTCGAGCTCGGCGGCGTTGCCCTTCTCGTTGCCCGGCACTTTGAAATGACCTTGCAGATCGCAGGCGAGCGGCGCGCCGGTCTGTGCATCCACCACCACCGTTCCCGAGACGCGGGTGGGCTCCTCTTTCTCCCAGAGCTCCAGCCTGCGCGCCGTGTCCGGATCGGGCTTGTTGCCGGGGTACTCGACGGGCGGCAGGTCCGTCTTCTCCTTCTGCGCTCCGCGCGCCCCGAAACCGGTGACGGTGTAGCGCACCACGCGGCGGCCCTCGAAGGTCACCTCGCCGGCGTTCTTGAGGGTCAGTCCTCGCGCCAGGCGGTCGAAGGTGGCGAGTCCGGACATCGCCTGCTCCCGCACGCGGGGTGGATCGGTCCGGTCGGTGCGCCGCTTGTGGAAGGGGCCGTACAGGCTCTTCACGAAGACCTCGCCTCCTACCCACACCAGCTCGAACCCCTGGTTGTGATCGTTTGCGAGGCGCACGGAGAAGTCGCCGCCCGGCCCGTCGAGCACGGTGGCCTCCTCGGAGAGCGAGACCTCCGAGCCGCCGTCCGGCAGCCCCGGGCCGTGGAACCAGGCGAACTGGACGCGCTGTTGGCCGCGGTGCGGCCCGAGGCGCTGCTCCACCTCGGCCTGCGGCATCTGCAGCACGCGTTGGGCCAGCTTGGCGTCGCCTGCCAGCCCCGTCGCGTCCAACAGCTCGCGCGCCTGTGCGGCGGCGCCTGAGGGCGGCTGCTCGCGCGAGAAGATGCGCTGGCGGGCGGCCTCGTCCTCGCTGCGCTTGCAGGAGACGAGGAGGAGGAGGACGAGAAAGGCGGTTCGACGCATGCGGGGCGGGAACTTACCGACCATGGGGCGGGGTCGCAACGCCGATCCTAGAAGGCCTCGTTGAAGCTGAGATAGAAGCCGTGCTGCCCTTCGATGCCGACCCCGTAGTCGAGGCAGATGTTCGCGCGCGTCTCCTTGACGGCGAGCAGCCTCAATCCGGCGGTGACCGACGGGTACCAGTGCTTGAAGCGCAGCCCGTCCGGCACCGTTCCGTCGGCGTTGCGCTCGCTGACCGAGTGGATGTTGAAGCCGGCGACCGCGCCCAGCCACTGCCAGATGTTGAAGCGCAGCTCCGCCTCTCCGTAGAGCATCGACTTGCTCATGTGGCGGCCCTGGATGTAGCCGCGGCCGGAGCGCTCGTTGGGATCGCTGCCGTTGGAGGCCAATTCCAGATACGGCGTCTCGCCAAACGTAAAGCTCCCGTAGGTCCAGAACGCGAGCACCATGAAGGGGGCCAGTTGCCGGTACGTGCGCAGGTCCAGATACACCGTCTGCCAGGTGGTGCTGCTTCCCAGCCCGCCGGGAAAGAAGGAATAGTTGAGGTCGGCGACCACGCCGCTGGTGGGATAGACCGGGCTGTCGCTGCTGTCCCAGACCAGCGCCAGCGTCGGACCGGAGTTGAGCGTGCTCGAGCCCGTTCCGTATGCGTACTTGGAGAAGTCGCTGGGCTGGCCGCTCGCAGTGGGTCCGTTGGAGACGTTGAAGTAGTAGTCGAAGGTGTAGCCGAAGCCGACGTAGAACTTGTCCACCACGCGCCGGGTGACCAGCTCGTAGAGGCGGATGAGCTGGTAGTCCAACCGCGACTTCTCGGTGTCCTGCGTGTTGCCGCCGATTCCCCAGGTCGGGCTGGGCCATTTGGTCCAACGCCACATCCCGGTCAGCCCCCAATCGTCGCCCGGGAAGCGCAGCGCGTGGCGGGAGGTCGCGGCGTATTGCGACTCGGTGGTGATGGTGAGGCTGAGATCGTACTTGGAGAGGCTGGTGTCCTTCGCCTCCCCGAACTGTGAGGTCCCCGCGGCTGCGAGGCCGGCGCCGACGCCGCTGACGGGGCTGGAGGAGATGAAGGGCACGGCGGTGAGATGGCGCTTCTTCGGCTCCGCCACCTCTCCGGCAGGCGCCGGCTTCTTCCAGCCCAGCTTCTCCATCAGCCAGGTGGGCAGATCGGTGGTGGTGGCAGAGGCGGCGGCCTGCCGGGTCACCTCGATGCGGCCCGCGGTTGCCGATCCGTTGCCGGCCGCCAGGTTTCCAGTCGAGCCGGGAAGCCCGATGCTGGGGAGATAGTCCTCCAGCGCCGAGGAGGCGCCCTCGGGCGCAGGAGCGGCGTCATCCTCCGCTGCTGCAACCGGGGCAACCAGCGCGACGACGAGCAGCAGACCCGATGCGCGGCGGGACGGCACGACACGGTGACGACTCCCATGGCGGCATGCCGGCGCCCATTGGACCTTGAGCCAAGGCCGTCTCCAGCAGCTCCGGTACCTCCGGGCTCAGCCCCAGAGCGCCCGGGCGATGATCACCGATGCGGTCAGGCCCGTGAAGTCGGCCAACAGGCCTGCGACCAGCGCGTGGCGGTAGCGGACGATGCCCACCGACCCGCAGTACACGCTCAGCACGTAGAAGGTCGTCTCGGTGGAGCCCTGCAGCACCGAGCCGAGGCGGCCCGCGTAGGAGTCCGGTCCCAGCCCCGGCGTGGCGAAGATGTTGCCGAGGAGGCCCAGTGCGCCGGAGCCGGAGAGCGGGCGCACCAGCGCCATCGGCAACACCTCCGCCGGCAGCCCCAGCGGCCCGGTGATCGGCGAGAGCACCTTGGCCAGCGCCT
>DASRTX010000283.1:0-12208 GCA_035655715.1 Myxococcales bacterium
GAGGGAGGGCAGCGCTCCGGCATCGTCAAGGCGGTGCGCAACTACATGGAGACGCACGGCCTGGCCCCCAAGGGCGTCACGCTGACGGCCGAGGACATCCGCGAGGGCATCGCCGTCATCCTCAGCTCCTACGTGGTGGACCCGCAGTTCCAGGGCCAGACCAAGGGCCGCCTCAACAACCCCGAAACCACCGCGCAAGTGGAGGGCGTGGTGCGGCCGGCGCTGGAGAAGTGGCTCAACGACACCAAGACGGTGGCCGAGCCCATCGTCGCGCGCATCATCCTGGCGGCGCGCGCGCGCGAGGCCTCGCGGGCGGCGGCGCAACAGGTCACGCGCAAGACGGCGGTATCGCACCGCCTCAACCTGCCGGGCAAGCTGGCGGACTGCGCGTCGACCAACCCGGCGGAGAGCGAGCTGTTCATCGTGGAAGGCGATTCTGCAGGCGGCTCGGCCAAGCAGGGCCGCGATCGCCGCACGCAGGCCATCCTCCCGCTGCGCGGCAAGGTGCTCAACGCCGAGCAGGCTTCCAGCGAGAAGGTGGGGCAGAACAAGGAGCTGCAAGACATCGTCTCCGCGCTGGGCTGCGGCATCGGCGCGGACTTCAAGGCGGCCAACCTGCGCTACGGGAAGATCTTCCTCTTGATGGACGCGGACAGCGACGGCCACCACATCTCCACCCTGCTGCTCACCTTCTTCTATAGGCACATGCGCGACCTGATCAAGAATGGCAGCGTCTTCATCGCCCAGCCGCCGCTCTACAAGATCGAGATCGGCAAGGACACCTGGTGGGCGCTCGACGACGCCGATCGCGAGCGCATCGTCAAGGAGCACGCCAAGGGGAACGCGAAACCCTCGATCATGCGCTTCAAGGGTCTGGGCGAGATGACGGCGGAGGAGCTCAAGTCCACCACCCTGGATCCGCGCCGCCGCATCGCCCTGCGCGTCACCATCCCGGAGGAGGCGGCGCTCGACACCGAGCGCACCATCAACGATCTGCTGGGCAAGGACGTGAGCGCGCGCTTTCGCTTCATCATGGAGCGCGCGGCCGAGGTGAAGGAGCTGGACGTATAGTCGCGGGGCGAAGGCGGAAACCGTTGAGATTCAGGTTAAGCTCAACTATCTCCACGTTCCGTACAAGAAAGCTGACGCGCTGGGCGCCCACATGAGGAGGATCCGATGACGAGGCCGAGCTTGCGCGAAACCAGGTCCCATCCGGAGACGGTCGATGGAGGCAGCATGAACGCCGACGAGCCCGCGCGGCCGCAGCCGCCACCGGAGCATGGGTTCACGCCCATCGACCAGCACCTCTTCGAAGCGCGCGTCGTCTTCGTCAGCGGCGAGGTGAACGCCGAGCTGGCCGTGCGAGTGAACCGGCAGCTGCTCGCCCTGGAGAAGGTCGATCCGACACGGCCGATCATGCTCTGGATCGACTCGCCCGGCGGCGAGATGTTCTCCGGGTATGCCATCTACGACACGGCGCGGTTCGTCCAGCCGCGGGTGATCACGCTGGTGGCCGGGTTCGCGGCGAGCATGGCCTCCGTCATCGCGCTCGCGGCCGAGAAGGCCGATCGCCTGGCTTTCCCCAACGCCAAGCTGCTCATCCATCAGCCGCTCATCCAGGGCGTGATGCACGGCAGGGCGTCCGAGCTGGAGATCCACGCGGCCGACATCATCGCCACCAAGAAGCGCCTGCATCGTTTGTATGCCGAACGCACCGGCGCGCCGGTCGAGCGCTTCGAGGCGCTGATGGAGCGCGACCACTGGCTGGGGCCGACGGCGGCGCAGGAGCTGGGGCTCATCTCCAAGGTGGTCGAGACTCGTGCCCAGCTCGACGCGTTGCTGAAGACGCACCACCCGGGCGGTTCTGGTTCGACACGACAGACCTGATCGTGGAGGGCTCTCGGGGGCCCGCAATTACGCTGCGGCGCAGGCTTCCTTGACGGCGGCTTCCAGTTCGTCGAGGCCGACCGGCTTGCGCAGCAGCTTCGCTTCGTTGGCAAAGCTGAGCAGCCGCGTCGACGAGTCGCCGGTGAGCACGATCACCCGCGACTTGCAGCCGCGCAGCTTCTCCAGCAGCTCTTCCCCGTTCATCTCCGGCATGAAGAGGTCGAGGAGGATCACGTCGGGCGGGCCCTTGGCGCCGATCTGCAGCAGGGCTTCATGCCCCCCGCGCGCCTGCTCCACGAGGAAGCCGGCGCCAGTCAGCGCCTCCGTCAGGGCCTCGCGTGTATCCGTATCGTCGTCCACCACCAGGACGCGGCACTCTTCGTTCATGCTGGTCAAACTTGTGAGCATGGCGCTTTCATTCCTCCACAAGGTCGGATAGACCCCTTCACGTGCGTGGCACCTTCCGCCGTGACCTTTCGCTGGCACCCGGACCCGAGTTCCGCCTGCGCCGTCGCCCGTCTGCCCGTGTGTATTCTGCACTGTTGGCCGCCGCCGCAATCGGGTGGGGTACGTTTGATCTTTTCGCCGGCTACCGCTGGGTCGGCCTGGGAACGGTCGTCCTGGCGATCGCCTCGGTGGCGCAGCTGGTCCAGGGAGAGCTGAACGCGTGGCGCCTGACCGGCGCCGAGCTGCGCTCGCGACATCTCAAGATTGCGGTCGCCGACATCGAGGGCGTGCACGTGGAGTTCGCCGGACGGCTGGCGCGCGCCTGGGTCGAGACGCACGGCGAGCCCGTGGCGCTGGTCGAAGGCGACGAACGGGAAGTGCGCCGAATCGCCGAGCGCCTCTCCGCGACCTTGAGCCTGGCCGCACTGCCACAGCAGAAGGTATTGCACTAAGCTCTGCGTTCCGTGCCCGCTTTCGTCCTCCTCGTCGCAGCAGCGGCCACCGCCGCGGGGCCCCGCTTCCGGGTGCAGGCGCTCAAAGTCGAGGGAGACGTCGCCTCGGTGGTCGCGGCGGATCTGGACGGCGACGGGCGCAAGGATCTGCTCGCGGTCTACAACACCGGCATCCCGCCGTACCAGAAGCGCTCCTTCGCCATCTTCTGGAACCGGGCCGGCGTGTTCGCGCCGCGGCCCGACCTGACACTCTCGGTGGACGAGGCCGAGGCGTGCGCCTACGACGTCGGCAAGACTGGAAACGGTGGAGAGGATCTGCTGCTCATCACGACTCACGGCGTGAGCGCGAAGTCGTTCCCCAAGCGCGTGCCGGCTCCTCCGCGCAAGCTGGTGGAGCAGGCGACCATGTTCCACCAGCCCATCCTCGGCGACCTGCCTCGCATCCGGGTGCTGGCCGACGTCGCAGGTCCGAACAGCCGCGATCTGCTGGTGCCCGCGCTGGGAACGCTCACCGTCTACCGCCACACCGCCGACCGCTACGAGAAGGCCGCGGAGCTGGAGGTGGACATGGAGGTGACGGGCGGTTCCCGCCGCAACGACAGCATCGAGGTGCGCTACGGCTTCCCGGCGCTGCACGTCGCGGATGCGGACGGCGACGGGCTGCTCGACATCTTCGCCATCCAGGAAGATCGAGTGGCCATCTACCGCCAGGGCCCGGGCTTCACCTTCCACCCGCAGCCCGACTTCTCGCGCGACTTCGCCGTGCGCACTCCCGCCGATCACCGCGAGCGCGGCACCTCCGTCAGCACGCTGGTGTCGGACCTCGACGGCGACGGCATCGCCGACCTGATCGTGCGCAAGCAGGTGTTCGAGGGCGTCACCTCGGCGAAGAGCACCAGCTACGTCTTCCTCGGCCGCAAGGACGGCTTTCCCAAGCAGCCGTCGCAGGTGCTGGAGAGCGAAGGCGTGACGCTCTTCCAGACCCAGCTGGTGGACCTGACCGGAGACGGCCGTCCGGATCTGGTGGTGCCGTACACCAGCTTCGGCGTCTTCGCCCTCATCCGCATGCTCACGGCCAAGACGGCCAAGGTCACCTTCCAGGTCTTCCCCTTCGAGCCGCGGTCGCGCAAGTTCGCACCGGAGCCGGCCAGCGAGCGCAGCTTGGTCTTCCGCATCCCGCTCTCCGGCGATACCGACCTGCAGGCCATCAGCCTGGCCGCGGACGTGACCGGCGACCGCCGGCCCGACCTGATCTTCGGCGCCAGCGAGGACGAGCTGGACATCTACCCGGCTCTGGGCGACGGCGAGTTCGCCTCCACCGCGGCGGAGGTGATCGAGGTGCGCGCCGCCGGCGCGCTCGACGCGGTGGACCTGGACGGGAAGGGGCGCAGCGACCTGCTCCTCCACTATCCGCAGACCGGCGGGCACCGCGGCGAGATCGTGGTGCTCACCAACCTGGGAGGCTGGTGATGGCGCTCTACGTGCGGCAGCTCAAGCTCGGGCCGATGGAGAACTTCGTCTACCTGGTGGGGGCCAGGGACGCTCGCGAGACCGCCATCGTCGATCCCGCCTGGGACGTGGCGGCTGCGGTGCGGGCCGCCGAAGAGGACGGGCGCACGCTGACGCACGCGCTGGTGTCGCACCACCACTTCGATCACGTGAACGGGCTGCCCGCCATCCTCGAGCATGGCGGCATCCGCATCCACGCACACCACGCGGACGTGCCGAAGCTCGCCCCCGAGTTGCAGCGCGAGGTCACGCCGGTCGCTGCCGGAGAGGCGGTGGAGGTGGGGCCGCTGCGCATCGCAGCCATGCACACGCCCGGGCACACGCCGGGCTCCACCTGCTGGCATGCCCAGGAGGCGCTCTTCGCGGGCGACACCGTCTTCGTCAACGCCTGCGGGCGCTGCGACCTCGCGGGCGGCGACCCCGAGCAGATGTTCCAGAGCCTGAAGCGCGTCTCGCAACTCCCTGACGACGTCCAGCTCTATCCCGGCCACGACTACGGCGACGTCCCCATCTCCTCCGTCGCCCGCGAACGCCAGAACAACCCATACTTCCAGAAGCTGGCCTCACTGACCGACTTCGTCGCCTACCGCATGCGCCCGCGCTAAATCGGGGACACGATACGTAATTCGTCGTATCGTGTCCCCGATTTAAGCGGGGTATCGAGACTGGATGGCTCGCATTGCTCGCGCAGTCGTCCCCAATTTGCCGCATCACATCACGCAACGAGGCAACCGCAGGCAACAGACATTCTTCACGCCAGGGGACTACGCGCTCTATGTCGAGCTGATGGCGAAGTGGTGCCGCCGCTGTCGCGTCGACATCTGGGCATACTGCCTGATGCCGAACCACGTCCATCTAATCGCAGTTCCGTCGACGACCCACGGGCTCTCAAAGGCAATCGGCGAAGCCCATCGCCAATACACTTGCGAGGTGAACCGCCGCGAGGGCTGGACTGGCTATCTCTGGCAAGGGAGATTTGCCTCGTTCGCGATGGATGACAGACACACCATCGCGGCGGCGCGATACGTCGAGCTCAACCCGGTGCGCGCCGGAATTGTACAGAGGCCCGCGCAGTACCTCTGGAGCAGCGCTCGCGCTCATTTGGCCCGCCGCAACGACGCGTTGGTCGTTACGCAGCCCTTGCTCGCGCGGGTTCCAGATTGGTCAGGCTTGCTCCGTTCTGGGTCGGCGCTGGACGTCCCCGATCACTGGCGCAGGCACGAGAAGACCGGGAGACCGATCGGGACGGACGAGTTCGTTGATTCCGTTGAGGCGCGGCTCGGTCGGACGTTCAAGCCGCGCAGGCGCGGGCGGCCCAAGCGGGGGGTATCGGACGAATTACGTATCGTGTCCCCGAATTAGCTACAGGTGGGCGGAGGTCAGCCATTGCTTGTGTTGTTCGGTGCCGTCGAACGTCGGGGTGGTCTTGAACTGTTCCCACTTGCCGCCCTGGGCGAACGGCGCCGTGCGCGAAAGCAGCTTCTGCTTCTCGTCGTCGGACATGGGCGTGAAGGTGGTCGCGAGCCACAGCGCCTGCTCCAGCACGCCCTCGCTGTCGCAGCCGGTGATGGTCACCGAGACGCCCGGCACGCTCATCGCGTAGCGGAGGCACTCCACCGGATCGGCCGCGCCCGACTCCACGATCAGGCCCGCCGCCAGCGGCTTCATCCCCAGGACGGCGATGCTTTCTTGAAGGGCCAGCGGGATGATCTCCTTTTCGAAGCTGTGCCAGTGCGCGTCGAGCACGTTGACCGGCATCTGCACGGTGTCGAAGTGGAACCCGTTCTTTCTCGCGGTCTCGATCATGTGCCGGTGGATGCGCGGGTCCTTGTGGCCGGTGAAGCCGATGTACCGGAGCTTGCCGGCCTGCCGCGCCGCCAGCAGCGCCTCGATGGTGCCGCCCTTGGCGAAGCAGCGCTCCGGGTCGTCGTCGCGGATCACCTCGTGGATCTGCACCAGATCGATGACGTCGGTCCGCAGCCGCTTCAGCGACTGCTCCAGCTGCTCGCGGGTGGACCGCGCGGTGCGGCCGTCCAGCTTGGTCATGAGGAAGGCCTTCTGCCTGTAGCCGTCGCGCAGCGCCTTGCCCATGCGCGCCTCGCTGTCGCCGCCGTTGTAGTCCCAGCAGTTGTCGAGGAAGTTCATCCCCTGGTCGAGCGCGCGCTGGACCATGCGGATGGCTTCCTTCTCGGGGGGAATGCCGAGGTGGTAACCACCGAGGCCGACGATGGAGACGCGCTGCCCCGTGCGTCCCAACTCCCGCGTCCTGGCGCGGGCACCAGCGGGGATGGCGTATTTGCCTTTCGGTACCTCGCCCGGAGGAACGCCGCCCGCCTGCTTCTTCGCTCCCTGCACGCCCCTGCCTGCCGCCGCCAGAGCGGCCCCGAAAACGGTTTGCAGAACGCCTCTTCGCGTGGCCATGCCGCAAGCTATGCACGATCGATCAGAGCGCCTCCGCCGCCCGGCGCAGCGCGCCCGACGGGTCGAGTCCGACCACCGGGCCATGGCAGGTGAAGACGTGTTGCAGGCCGGGAGTGTCCGCGAGCTTGAGCAAATGCGCCATCAGCGCCCTGCGGTCGGAGATGCCGATCCAGCGCACCAGCCGGGGAACCCGCAGCTCGCCCGCGAAGCCGAGCGCTCCGGCGACGAAACCAGCGAGCCCGGGCGCGGGCGTCATGTTCGCCAGCACGTCTCCGGGGAAGCAGAGGGTGGCGCGCGCCGCGGCCCGCGCGGTGCAGACCACGTCGCCCATCTTCGTCCCAGCCACCACCTCGACCGAGAGCCCGGGGTCGGGAGGCAACAGCTCCAGCCAGCCATCCACCGGCGCGATCTCCGCCACCCGCTTGCGCGCCGGCGCTGCGGCCAGGATCTTCAGCTTCGGGTAGCGGACTTTGTAGGAGCCGAGGTCGAGCCGGTGGAAGCCGTTGGGCGCGATGGCGAAGGCCGGCTCGCCCCATGCCTCGATCTCCCGCATGCTCGCCGCGTCCAGTGCGATGGCGTTGAGGAACAGCACCTGCCCGGTGCCGAGCCGCGCGATCCCCATGCGGCGCTTCATCGGCCCGCGAGGCAGGTCGGCCTCAATCGACCAGAGGTTCTCTTGAAGCTTTTCCAGCGGACGATGGGGCAGGACGGTCCACGGGCGCGGCATGCGCGAACCTTACATCGCCGGAGCAGGAGCAGCGCGCCGTGCGGAGATGACAATGCGCCGCAAGGTCAGCGCCACCAGGACTACGGAGATGGCCCCCCAGGCCACACCCCAGACGATGGCGGGAACGAAGGTGGCGCGCGCCAGCGCGTCCGCATCGGTCCCCCCCGACCAGCTGGCGACGTGCAGCAGGTCGTCGCGGATGTCATAGAGCGCGTAGCAGGCCGAGAAGGCCGCCAGGAAGACGAGCACGCTGCGGCGGAGCAGCGAAGGGCCGAAGCGGGCCAACAGGCCCAGCGCCAGCGCGCAGCCGCCCACGAACATCAGCGTGAAGCCGTCGCGCACGTAGAGCAAAGTCACCAGAGCGCACCATGCGGCGAGGGCGACCAGCGGCCAGCGACCTTCGCGCGAGCGCGCCGCGACGTAGAGCAGCACGCAGGCGGAGACCGCCGACCCCACGTATCCGGCGCTGGAGACCACGATCTCGCGCAAGAGCGAAGGCTGGATGCGTGAGAGCGTGACGCCGCCCTGGTCGGGGCTGATGCGGATGGCGTCCACCGATCCGCCCACCAGGAGCGTGGCCGCCGCATGCCCGCTCTCGTGCATCAGGACGACCAGCAGCTTCAACGGGTAGAGCGGCCAGGTATTCCAGAAGAAGACGCCCGCCACCGCCGCAGCCAGCAGGGCAAACATCAGTTTGCCCTCGAAGTGGTTGCGCGTTTCCATGCCGCGTACTCTAACGTACGAGGCGGGCCAACGTTTCAAATGGGCGATCTGCTGCTCCATGGAAGGATCTACACCCTCGACGAGGGGCTGCCGCAGGCGCGGGCAGCGCTCCTCCGCGACGGCCGCTTCGCCAAGGTGGGCACGCGCGAGGAGTGCGAGCGCGAGGCGCGCGGCGACGTGCGCTTCATCGAGTTGGGCGAGGGCTGCGCGGTGCCGGGGCTCATCGACGCGCATGGCCACCCGCTCCTCCACGGCCGGATGCTGGCCGAGGTGCGGCTCGGAGGGGCCGCCTCGGAGCAGGAGTGCGCCGCGCGCGTCGGCCGCTACGCGCAGACCATCCCCCCCGGCCAGTGGATCCGCGGCGGCGGTTGGGACCAGAACCCCTGGCCCGGTCGCGCCTTCCCTGACGCCTCGTCGCTCGATGCGGAGGTGCCGGACCATCCCGTAGCGGTCTTCCGGTCCGACCTGCACGCGCTCTGGTGCAACTCGCGCGCATTGCAGGCGGCGGGTATCTCCGCGACGACCCCTGATCCGCCCGGCGGCCGCATCGTCCACCGCGAGGACGGCTCGCCGTCGGGCGTGCTGGTGGACGCGGCCATGGACGTGGTCCGGCGCGCCATCCCACAGCCCATGGAGCGCGACGCAGAGGAGATGATCCTCCGCTCGCTGCGAGCGCTGGCCGCGGTGGGGCTGACTGCCGTGCACGACGCGTCGGCGGGGCCGCAAGTCCTCTCCATCTACCGGCGACTCGCAGAACGCAACCAGTTGCCGGTGCGGGTCTACGCGATGATCGACGGGCAGGGCGACCACCTCGACGATCAGATGCGCCTCTGGCGCGAGACGCCGCAGATCGATCTCCTCACCGTGCGCAGCGTGAAGCTCTTCGCCGACGGTGCCCTGGGCAGCCGCGGAGCCTCGATGTTCGAGCCCTACGAGGACGAGTCGGGAAACACGGGGCTGTGGCTCACCGATCCCCGGGAGCTGGAAGCGCGGATTGCGCGGGTGGCGGCGGCGGGATATCAGCCCTGCGTGCACTGCATCGGGGACCGCGCCTGCGCGCTGGTGCTGCAGGCCTTCACGCGCGTTCCGGCGGCGCTGCGGCCGCGGGCGGAGCACCTCCAGATCCTGCGGCCGCGCGACGTGCCGCTCTTGCGCAGGAGCAACGCCATCGCCTCCATGCAGCCCACGCATGCCACCAGCGACGGCGCCTGGGCGGAGTCGCGGCTCGGCCACGGCACGGAGAGGCAGCGCGGCGCCTACGCCTGGCGGCAGGCGCTCGACGCCGGCGCGACGCTCGCGTTCGGAAGCGACTTTCCGGTGGAAGGGATCGATCCGCGCGAAGGCCTGCGCGCCGCCGTGTGTCGTAAAATTTCGGGCGGCGCGACCTGGATGCCGGAGCAGCGGCTCACCCGCGAAGAGGCGCTGCGGGCCTTCACCGCGGGGGCCGCGTTCGCGGAATTCGCCGAGCGGCGCAGGGGTTGCATCCGGGAAGGATTCGACGCCGATCTGACCGTGCTCGGCAGGGATCTGATGTCCGCGCATGCCGACGAGTTCGCACAGGTGCCCATCCAGGCGACCGTCGTCGGAGGGCGCGTCGTGTACGCTGGAGATTGAATGCCCGTCGCACCGCTGGAGAACTGTCCCGACGTCGAGGATTGCCTCTCCGATCCCTCCGAGATCGGCCGCGTCTGCACCTACGGCCCCATCTGCGGCACCTGCGTGGTCTACCGCGTGATCGAGGGGCGGCGCGGGCTGTTGCTCGGCACCTGCCGCATCCGCACCGATCGCGGCGAGTTTCCCTGCACCGCGCCGGTGTGCGACTCCTACGCGCCGCGGGCCGGAGCGCAGCCGCCGCCGCTGGTGCAGATCGCCAAGGCGCCCATGCCGCGGTCGCGGCGCGAGACGCCGGCGCCGGTGCTGCCGCGCAGGATTCCCGATGGACCCGTTGGAGAGCTGGAGATGACCCGAGAGGAACTGAAGACGCTGATCCGCGAGGCCATGGACGAGGAGCGCGGCGGGGGGCTGGCGCCGCTGGCGCCCCGCTGGGAAGGCGGCACCGCCGTGCTCAAGCCGAGCGACCCTTCGCTGCAACCCAAGGAGCTGCCGCTCTCTTCGCTCTTCCACAAGGTGGTGATGATCCGCGACCGCCTGCGCGTACTGGAGCAGAAGATCAACGGCAACGCCAAGCTCACCGACGCGGAGAAGGTGGACATGCAGGCGTACATCACCGGCTGCTACGGCTCGCTCACCACCTTCAACGTGCTCTTCCGGGATCGGGACGACGGTTTCAGGGGCAGCGGCGGCAAGGACTGAAACGGTGATCGCTTCGGTTCTCTGTATTGCGCTGGCGCAGATTCCTGCCCCGCCTCCCCCTGCCCCGCCCTCCGGCGACGCGGGTGTTCCGGCCCCAACCGTCGAGAAGCCTCCCGTCTTTGAAGGCCTCACGCCGCAGCGCCTGCAGCGCATCCAGACGGCGCTGCGGCGCGAGAGGCTGGACGGGTGGCTCTTCTTCGACTTCCGGCGGTCCGACGAGATCGCCTATCGCCTGCTCGGCCTGGACCCGGTGGGAGCGCGGTCGCGACGCTGGTACTGCCTCGTCCCCGCGCAGGGCCAGCCGCGCAAGCTCGTCCACGCCATCGAGCCGCGCGCCCTGGATGGCGTTCCCGGCACTTCGGCCACGTATACCTCCTGGCGCACCCGCGACCGCGAGTTGGGCGTGCTCCTGCGCGGGACGCGTCGCATCGCCATGGACTACTCGCCCCGAAACGAGATCCCTACGGTGGCGCGCGTCGATGCCGGCACGCTGGAGCTGGTGCGCTCGATGGGCCCGGAGATCGTCTCCAGCGCGGATCTCGTCGCGGAGCTGTCCAGCACGCTGACGCCCGAGGAGCTCGCGTCGCAGGCGCGGGCGGCGGAGCTGCTCAGCGGAGATCTGGAGGCGGTGGCGCAGGAGGCGGCCCGCCGCATCCGCGAGGGACGGCCCGCCACCGAGCGCGACCTGCAAGAGTTCGCGCGCGCGCGTTGGGCGCAGGAAGGATTCGACGCCGCAGGCTGGCCGGGGGTGGCGGTGGACGCGCACACGGCTGACCCGCACTACGCGCCGCCGGATACCGGGGGATCGGTGGCCGCCAAAGGGAGCCTGCTCCTGCTCGACTTCGCGGCCCGCCTCGGGCCGGCCGGGATCTATGCCGACCTCACCCGCGTGTACTTCCTCGGGGAGGCGGTGCCGGGGGAGATCCAGCGCGTCGCGGGCTACGTCTTCCAGGCTCGCGACGCCGCCGTGCAACTGCTGCGCCTGCGGGCCGACCTCGGCAAGCTGCCCACCGGCGCGGAGATGGACACGGCCGCCCGCAACGTCATCGCCAAGGCGGGCTACGGCGACCGCTTCCTGCATCGGACCGGGCACAGCATCGACCACCACGGCCACGGCGACGGGGTGAACAACGACGACTTCGAGACCCACGACGTGCGCCGCCACCTGCCCGATACCTGCTTCTCCATCGAGCCAGGCATCTACCTGGCGGGCCGTTTCGGCATCCGCAGCGAGATCGACGTCTGCCTTCCCGCCGGCAAGGTCGAGCTCCGCGCCGGCCCCGGCCAACCCCAGGTCCCCGCCTTGCTCGCGCAACCCTGAAAAGGTTCAGGGCTTGCGGTGGCGGAGCCAGTCGGCGAGGAGGCGGACGCCGGCGCCGGTGCCGCCGCGGGGGTTGTAGCCGCGCTCCTTGTCGAGGGAAGCGGGGCCCGCGATGTCCAGGTGCGCCCAAGGCACCTTGCCGACGAAGTGCTGCAGGAAGAGCCCCGCGTTGATCGAGCCGCCGTACCGCCCGCCGGTGTTCTTGAGATCGGCGATCGGGCTCTTGATCAGCTCCACCATCTCCGGAGGCAGCGGCATGCGCCAGATCGGCTCGCCCGCTCTCCGCGCCGCTCCCAGCACCTCGTCCGCGAGCTCGTCGTCGTTGCTGAACAGCCCGGTGGTCCAGGGCCCGAGCGCGACCAGGATGGCCCCGGTCAGCGTGGCCAGATCGATCACCGCCGCGGGCTT
>DASRTX010000284.1:0-8321 GCA_035655715.1 Myxococcales bacterium
GTACTGGGAGCCGGGGTTTCGCGAGCGCCGCTACGACAGCGTCCGGCCGCTGGCCCCGCACCAGCCGGTCATCCACGTTTGCCGGTACGAGGCGGAGGCGTTCTGCACATTTGCCGGCCGCCGGCTGCCCACGGAGGCCGAGTGGGAGCTGGCGGCGTCCACGCCGGCGAAGCGGCGGTTTCCCTGGGGCGACACGCCGCCAGACCATAGGCTCGCCAACCTCGACGGCCGCGCGGGAGGTCCGGTGGACGTGGCCGCGCATCCCGAAGGGGACAGCGCGTACGGCTGCCGCCAGATGATCGGAAACGTGTGGGAATGGACCGCCAGCAGATTCGGCGCGTACCCGGGGTTCGTCGCCGATCCCTACAAGGAGTACTCCGAGCCCTGGTTCGCCACGCCCCACATGGTCCTGCGCGGCGGCTGCTGGGCCACTCGCGGCAGGTTGCTCCGCAACACCTGGCGCAACTTCTACCCGCCCGACCGCCGCGACGTGCTGGCGGGATTCCGCACCTGCGCGCTCACTTCGCGGGAGTGAGCAGGGCGTTGACTTCCGCGTGGGTGAGGATGTTCTCGGCGAAAGCGTAGGTGCCGCGGTCGCGCATCTCCTCTGCGGCGCGCAGGCCGGCGGTCAAGGCGGCGCGCATGGTCGCCGAGCCGGCGCTGACGCGCGCAACGCCCAGGGCGGCGAGCGTGGGGACGTCGGGCGTGCCCGGACCCGCCAGGATATTGATCGGGCCGTCGATGGCGCGGACCAGCCGGCCGATGGTGTCGGCATCGCGCACGCCGGGGACGAAGGCGCAATCGGCTCCGGCCGCGAGCCAGGCGCGCGCCCGCTCCACCGCGTGGGCGAAGCGGCCCTGCTCCTCGCCGATGCGCGCCAGATACACGTCGGTGCGCGCATTGATCACGAAGGGGACCCCGGCGCGGTCGGCGGCGGCGCGCGCGGCCTTGATCTGCTCCACCTGCGCAGCGATGGGGACCAGGCCGCCTCCCGCGGCGGCGTCTTCCAGGTTCATGCCCACGGCGCCGGCCTGCAGCGCCGCCTCGACCGTCTGCGCGGCGCCCCCATAGCCCGCCTCGAGGTCGGCGGTCACCGGCACGCGCACGGCCCGCGCGATGCGCGCGACCATCTCCAGCATCTCGGCGCGAGAGATGCGCTCGCCGTCGGCATATCCCAGTACCGCGGCGACGCCTGCGCTGCTGGTGGCGATGGCTGGAAAGCCGGCTTTCTCCACCACCCGCGCGCTGGCCACGTCCCAGGCGTTGGGCAGGACGAGGATGCGGGTCCGATCGTGCAGGCGGCGGAGCAGCGCGGCGCGTTCGCGGAGCAGGGCGTTGTCCATGGCGGCGAGTATGGCGCGGCGCTCGCCGCCGCCGCCACCCTGCGCTACGAGGCGTTGCGGGCGCGCCCGCGGGACTGCGCCAGCTTGTCGATCTTCTCGGCCAGCTCGTCGACCTTTGCCGCCAGCTCGCGCACTTCGGCGCGGGTGGCGAACACGAGCGCCGGACGCAGCCGCGACGTGAGATCCGTCCACGCGCCTTCCAGTCGCTTGGGCGCGCCGTCGAACCTCGCCTGGATCTGGTCGATGGAGGACTGCGCCCGCTTCTCCAGCTTGAGCACCGACTTCTCCAGTCCGGCCAGCCGGCTGCGTGCAGAATCGAACGTGGTCTTGAGCACTTCGCTGACTGCAGCCATATGACCTCCCCGGTCGGTTACCCGCCTAACGCGGCGCGTTGAGGAGCTTGTAACTCGGTGCGTCATCGCCGTCAAGCATCCTTTATAACGCCGCGGCCAGCTCCCCCGGCAATCGGTCCGCCGAAAAAAATAAAAAAAATTTTTTTATGGAGCATTCCGGACAGGGGTGTCCGGGATGGGAGCCCGGTTTTGGGACTTCCTGCCTGCGTTCAGCTCAAGGCGCGCGTTGCCGGGCGCCACATCGCTTCCTGCCGGTGTTCGCGCCGCGGGCGCAGCGAGACCAGCCGGTCCAGCAGATCGTCCACTTCGTCCTGGTCGCGGAGGCAGTAGCTCGCCGCCGAGTCCGCCGCGGGCGAGACCCGCACGCCCAGCATCTGCGGCAGCGCGAAGGCGGCCTCGTCGGTAGCATCGTCGCCGACATACAGCGCGGCTGTGCAGCCGAGCTGCGCCTTGACCCGCGCCAGCGCCACGCCTTTGTCGGGACCGCCGCGAGGCAAGAGGTTGATCACGTCCTTCCCGGCGATCAGGCGCGCGTTCTCCAGACCGCGGGCAGCCTCGCGGATGGCCGCTACCGCAGAATCCTGCTCGGCGGCGCGGCGGTAGTGGATGGCCAGCGATACGCCCTTGTCCTCGAGGCTGACGCCGGACAGGCCGCCCAGACTGCGGAAGAGCACCTCGCGCCACTCGCTCACCATCGTGGAGAGTCGCTCCACCTCGTCGGGCGGCTGGAGGGCGCGGTTGCCGATCACGTACCAGACGGTGACGCCGCCCAGGAGGCGCAGCACCTCCTCCTCGGGGCGGCCGGAGATCACCGCGCAAGGATAGAGCCGCGCCACCTGCGCCAGCAGCCGCCGGGTGGGGGCACGCATCGCCGCCAGCGCGGGATCGGCGACGATGGGCGCCAGCGTGCCGTCGAAGTCGAACGCCACCAGCACGTCGGAAGCCGCGATCCGTTCCAGCACGCCGGCGGTGAAGACCGATTCCATCAGGCGACTCCTTCGATGGCCGCGAGGCCCGCGCCGAGGCGGTGGGAGAGCCGATCGCGCTGGCGCAAGCGCGCGGCATCGGTGAGCATGCGACCCGCCCACCGGTAGACGTTGAATTCGGAGACCAGCGCCCGCAGCGCGCGCATGCGCTCGGCCTGCTCTCGCGGCGACATGGTGAGGGCAGCCGCCAGCGCCGAGCTGGCCTGGTCGAGATCGTACGGGTTGACGATCAATGCCTCCGACAGCTCGCGCGCCGCCCCGGTGAACTGGCTGAGCAAGAGCACGCCGCGCTCGTCGTCGCGGGCGGCGATGAACTCCTTGGCCACCAGGTTCATGCCGTCGTGCAGGCTGCTGACGTAGCAGAGGTCGGCGGCGCGGAGGAACTGGAACACCCGCGGCGGCTCGTGGTGGCGGCGGTGCAGCACGACCGGCCGGTAGCTCCCGTTGCCGAACCGGGTGTTGATCCGCGCCGCCAGCTGCTCGACGCTGTCGTTGAGCTGCCGGTAGCGGTCGATGGCGGTGCGGCTGGGCGCGGCCAGCTGGACGAAGGTGAAGCGGCCGCGGAACTGCGGGAACCGCGCCAGGAGCTGCTCCACCGCGAGCAGCCGCTCCTCGATTCCCTTGGTGTAGTCGAGCCGATCCACGCCGACCCCGATGAGCGCGTCGCCCGGCAGGTCCAGCTCGCGCAGCACCTCCGCGCGGCACTGGTCGTGCGGGGGACTGCGCTGGGCCCAGCGGTTGGGCCACTCGATGGAGATGGGATACGGCCGCACCAGCGTGGTCTCCCCGCCGTGGACGATGGCGGTGCGCTCGCGATCGACCCGCGCCTCCAGGTAACGGTCCACCGACTCGACGAAGTTGTTGCAGTGTGCCTGCACGTGGAAGCCGACGATGCTGCTCCCCAACAGGCCTTCGAGCAGCTCCTCGCGGAAGGGGCAGATGCCGAACTGCTCGGCGTTGGGCCAGGGGATGTGCCAGAAGGTGAGGATGGCCGCGCGCGGCAGGCGCTCGCGGATGAACCTGGGCGCCAGGGCGAAGTGGTAGTCCTGCACCAGGATGATGGGATCGTCGCGATCCACCTCCTCGCAGACCGCTTCGGCGAAGCGCAGGTTGACCTGGCGGTAGTGCTCGAAGTCCTCCTCGCGGAAGCTGGGCCGCGCGTGGGCGATGTGGCAGAGCGGCCAGAGCCCTTCGTTGGCGAAGCCGTAGTAGTAGCCCTGCTCCTCCTCGCGGCTGAGCCAGATGCGGCGCAGCGTGTAGGACTCCTCGCCCGGCGGCACGCGCACGCGGCCGGAGCGGTCGCTGACCTCGCGATCGCCGGCGCCGCTGCCGTGCGCCACCCAGGTTCCGGAGCAGGCGCGCATCACCGGCTCCAGCGCGGTGACCAGGCCGCTCGCGGGGTGCAGCACGCGCATGGTCCCCGAGGGATCGCGCTCGTGGATGTACGGCTCGCGGTTGGCCACCATCACCAGCTTCTCGTCGCGCAGGTGCTCGTGCAGCAAGTCGCGCAGACGCTCGGGCGTCCAGACCCGGCCGGCTTCGCCACCCCGCGCCTCGGCGGCAAGCTGCAGGGCCAGGTCGCGCACGTCGCGGAGCAGCGGCTGGAACTCGGGCCGCTCGTCGCCGCCCTTGAGGATTGCGCGGAGCTCGCCGCGGAAGCGGCGGAAGGAGGCGCGGGCCACGCCGGTGGAAAGGAGGAGCGCGCCCAGCGCCATCGCGCCGAAGGACCAGAGGACCGCGCGCCGGGTCACCGCGTCGCGCTCCTCGATGAAGCCGATGTCCTGGACGATGCCCACCACGCCGAGTGGAACGCCGGCCGCCGAGGCGATAGGCAGCGCGCTCAGGTAGACGCTGCCGGAGGCGAGCCGATCGACGGCGTTCCACGCCCGCTTCTGGCTGCCGGAGGCCGAGCGGATGAAGGTGGGGCAGCGCACCTCGGCGGGGAAGTCGCCGGTCTGCGCGAAGGTCGAGCCGTCCGGAGCGCAGGCTGCCGCCGCCAGGATCCGCTCGTCGTTGGTGATGTCGGTGAGCAGCCGCGAAAGGCCCAGGCGGTCGCCGCGCGCCCAGCTCTCGGAGAGCGCGGCCCGCGCCCCACGCAAGGCCAGCTCCGCGCGCAGGCGGACGTCCTCCTCGAACCACCTCCGGCTGGTTGCGCTGACCACCAGGTACCCGAGGCCGCTGAGGAGGGCGAGCCCGAGGACCACGGGCAGGGCATACCGGAGGCTGTCCCGCATGCCCGAAGAGTACCCGCAAATGCTTGGTACACAAAGCAATTCCTTGTTTCCCTGTGGCATTCAGGACGCTCAGCGCGCCGATCCCCGGCAGCTGCGGCCTGACGGACGGATGGCTGCGGGGGCCCGCCCGCTGCGCTTGCTTCGGTGTTACGCTAAGGGCATGCGCAGCTCTCGCCTCGCCATCGTGGCGCTCCTTGCCGCCGCCTGCGGCGGCAATGACTCTTCCCCCTCGGCGGAATTCGCCAACCAGTGCGCCGCCCCTCGCCCCGGCACCGCTGATCACCAGGGTTCCGCGGACACCGAGAAGAAGTTCCTGCGCGCCTGGATCGACGAGCTGTACCTCTGGTACCGCGAGGTCCCGCAGGCGGATCCGAACGCCTCGCCCACCGTGGAAGATTACTTCGACAAGCTGAAGACCCCGGCGAAGACCGCGTCGGGCAACTTCAAGGACCGGTTCCACTTCACCATTCCCACCGCGGAGTGGGAGCAGCAATCGCAGGGCGGAGTGGAGGCGGGGTACGGCGCGACCATGCTCGTCCTCGTCCCCACGGCTCCGCGGAAGGCGGTGGTCGCGTACACCCAGCCGGGAACGGAGGGCGCCAGCAAGCTCGCTCGCGGCGCCCAGATCCTCAAGATCGACAACGTAGACCTGGTCAACGCAACCGGCCAGGCGAACGTCGACATCCTCAATGCGGGTCTGTTTCCCGCGGTAAACACGACGCACACCTTCGAGGTCCTCGACGTCGGCGCCACGACGTCGCGAGTCGTGACCCTGACCGCGAAGGCGATTACCGAAACCCCGGTGCAGAAGGTGCACGTCATCCCCAACACGCAGGTGGGCTACCTGCTCTTCAACGATCACCTCGCCCTCGCGGAGGCCGGGCTCTTCGACGCCATCACCAACCTCAAGGCCCAGTCGATCACCGACTTGATCATCGACATGCGCTACAACGGCGGCGGCTACCTGGACATCGCCAGCGAGCTGGCCTTCATGGTCGCGGGCCCTTCGAAGACCTTCGGCAAGACGTTCGAACGCGAGACCTTCAACGACAAGTACCCCTCGCGAGATCCCGTCACCGGCCAGCCGCTCTCGCCCACCCCGTTCTGGACCACCGCCCAGGGCTTGTCCAAGACATCCGGGACGGCGCTGCCCCACCTGGATTTGCCCCGGGTCTTCGTCCTCACCACCGGCGGCACCTGCTCCGCCAGCGAGGCGGTACTCAACGGCCTGATGGGCGTCGGCGTGCAGGTGATCCAGATCGGCACCCAGACTTGTGGGAAGCCCTACGGGTTCTACCCACAGGACAACTGCGGCACCACCTACTTCTCCATCGAGTTCAAAGGGGTCAACGAGAAGGGCTTCGGCGACTACGCCGACGGCTTCTTCCCAGGGGGCGGCGCCAACTACCCCGTCGGCTGCCAGGTCCTCGACGACTTCGGCCATGAGCTGGGCGATCCGGCGGAGGCGCAGCTGGCGGCAGCGCTGCACTACCAGGCCACCGGCACCTGTCCCGCCAGCGCCGCACAGGCGCTGACCGTGGGCGGCCTGCGCGGAGAAGGCCGGGTGCTCAAGTCGGTCTGGCGCACCAACCGCATCCTGCGCAGGTGAGGCGCCGCGCCCTGGCCATGCTGGCGTTGTGCGCGGCGTGCGCCCCGACGCAGCGTCGCATGCAGGTGCGCCCGGACGTGCGCGACGAGCGCGGCGTCTCCTTCCTGCCCTTCGCCTCCTCGCAGGCGGAGCGCTTCGCCGCGCCGGACGGCGCGCCTTGCACGGGCTACGGCGGTCACGTGAAGGACAACTTGATCGGCTGGCAGGCCCCCACGCCCGAGGACTCGGCCTGCTCGCACGACTCGCTCTACGACGGCGTCAAGCCCGGCGTGCTGGAGCTGCGCTGGCGCTCGGAGGTGCCCGCCGACGGCAACTACGAGCTGGTGACGCTGGGATACGCGGTGGGAGCGTGGGGCAGGGTGGTGAGCCGCGGGTCGCACTACGGCGACTACTTCGCCAAGGCCCAGGTGACCATCGAGGCGCGATCCGCCCACTGCGCGGCGACCTGGGCGAAGCAGCTGGCCCTGGCGCAGGTGACCGGGCCCAGCGACCGCCAGGCCAACTTCTCCGGCTTCGTGGACATCCCCGACCTGGCCGTCTCGGGCTGCCGGGCGCACGAGCCCATCGACGTGTGGCTGCGCTTCGTGGGCGAGGCCAACCGCGGCCGGGTGGACGTGGACTGGTTCGGATTTTCCGCATCCAACGACGGCGAGGTCCACCGCATCTTCGGGCTCCGGGCCCGCCCCGGGCAGGCGCCATGAGCGGCCCGAAGCTGGTGGCCGATTTCGCCACCGCCGAGGAGTTCCTCTCGGCGCACGAGCAGGAGATCGCCTCGGGCGGGCTGCTGGTACGCGGCGCGGAGCTGCCGGCGGGGACGGCGCTCTCGGGGTGCACCGTGGCGGTGCGCATCGGCGGCAAGGACGCCGCCGAGGTGGCGGGAAGGCTGGCCGGGACCTGGCCGCAGGGGGTGATGGTATTGCTGCCGGACGCCGCGGCGCTCGACGCGCTGGCTTCGCGGCTGCGCAGCCCCGCGCCGCGCCGCGAGGTGCTCACCCTCCAGGACAAGATGCAGCTCGCCTCGTCGGGCGACCGCGAGCTGCGCCTGCAGCTCCTGCGCGATCCCAACAAGCAGCTCCACCCGCTGGTGCTGCGCAACCCGCGCATCGGCCTGGAGGAGGTGCAGTGGGCGGCGCGGCTCACCACCCTCAATCCCGACGCGCTCAAGTACATCGGCGAACATCCCGAATGGGGACAGAACGCCGCCGTCGCCGCCGCGCTGGTGCGCAATCCCAAGACGCCGTTGCCGGTCGCGCTCAAGCTCGTGCCTCGCCTGCCGGTCGGGGAGGTGCGCGCGCTGGCCAAGAGCCAGGTGCGGCCGCAGATCGTGCAGGCGGCGAAGAAGCACTTGTTGGCGCGCTAGGGTCTGGTCCGCGCGCCGCGCTTCCAGACCGCCACCGCCGCGACGCCGAGGAGCGCGACCCAGCCCGGCCAATCGCCGAGCACCTGGTAGGGCGTGGTCGCCTCCATCATCGGTACCTCGCGGAGGGCCACGCCGCGGCGATCCTGTCCGATCCGCTCCACCACGCGGCCGGTGGCGTCCACGAAGGCGCTGATGCCGGTGCTGGTGGCCCGCAGGAGCCAGCGCCGGTGCTCGATGGTGCGGACCGCGGCGAGCATGAGGTGCTCCTCCTGCTCGTGGCCCGCGCCGTACCAGGAGTCGTTGGTCAGGTTGACCATCGCGTGGGCGCGGCCCGCGCCGTGGTCGGCCATGGTGGCGCGCACGATGGCAGGGAGGATGTCCTCGTAGCAGATGAAGGTTCCGAATCGGTAGCCGTGCCAGCGCAGCGGCTTGGTCG
>DASRTX010000285.1:0-9986 GCA_035655715.1 Myxococcales bacterium
AGGTGCATCTGCCCGGCCAGCGCGTAGGCGTTGGCCTGCGCGGTGGGGACGTCGTCGCCGCGGCCCGTCACCACCAGCGCGTACCCCGAGGGCCCGCTGGTGGCGAGGGCTTCTCCCTCCAGCTGGATCTCGCCGTAGTGAAGGTGCTCCTCCTCCTCCTCGGCGAGCGCCCGCCGGAACGAGAGCGGCTGTCCGCGGGCCGGCACCGTGGCCTGCGGGTAGGGGAACGGTGGCACCGTCAGCACCACGCCTACCGCCCACCCCGCATGCGTGCGGAAGGCCCGCGGTCCTCTTCGATCGAACAGGGCGAGGAGGATGGTGTCCCACGCATCCACGTGCAGCGCCTCGAGGATGGCGAAACCCGGATAGCCGAAGCGGCAGGTGAGCTCCAGTGGCCACGCCCCGCGTTCATCCACGATGGTGTTGAGGTTGATGTAGCCCTGGTACCGGCCCTCGCGCAGCGCCGGAGCGAGCCTCCCCAGCGTGGCCTGCATGAAACGCTCCGCGCCGCGGTAGGTCACCAGCGTCCCCATCTCGCCGGTCAGCTCGCCCAGGTCCCCGGTGAAGAACCGCTTGTGTTCCCAGTCGAGGCAGGCCGGCCACAAGAATTGCTCGCCGTCGAAGTACGCCCCGACGCCCATCTCAACGCCGAAGAGGCGCTCCATCAGCACGAACGAAGGCGGCTCCGCAAAGGCCCACTGCGCGGCCTGCAGCCTGAGGAAGGCGATCAGGTCGCGGCCGTCCTCGAGCTCGCCCACGTAATTGCGCGTCGAGGAGAAGGCGCCGTCGAGCTTGAACACGTAGCGTCCCGGAGAGCGGCGAACGAACTCGATGCCGGCGTCGAAGGACTGGAAGCGATGGACGGGCGCTGTGCGCAGGCCGGCGGACCGCAGCGCCGCCTGCCCGAAGGCGCGGTCGTTCTCCAGCCGCTCGCCCAGCGCGCCGCCGCCGATGACGCGGAACCCGTCGCGCCGAAGCTCCTCCTGCGCAGCGCCCATCGAGGACAGCTCGAAGACCACCATGCCGTCCCTGCCCACCCAGTCCAACTCGCGCCGCCAGTCGTCGGTGCGCGGGACGATCCCGGCGAGCACGCCATGGCAGGCCTGGTCCTCGACGTAGACCCGCACCTCGTGGCCGCGCCGCAGCAGGCGCCGGTAGAGATCGCCCAGATCGTTGGACTCGCCGATGCCGAGGACGCGCATTGCAGCAGACATACACCGGCGAGCAGGCGCGCAAGCGGGCGCGTCCATCGTAGGATGCGCGCCCCAACTTTCGAGGGCTCCATGCGCAAGACCGCAGTGCTGCTGGCCGCCGCCGTCCTCTCCTGCAAGTCCGCTCCAAACGCCAAGGCGCCGGAGGCTGCAGCCGCCGGGGCGGGCCCTGCCTCACCGGCGAATCCGCCCGGTGCGCAAGTGACCGGCGCGCAGCCGACCGTGCCCGACGCGGCGGGGCAGCCCGGCACCCCGCCTACGACGGCACAGCATCCCTCGGCGAGCGCTTCCTCGCCGCAGGCGCCGCCCCCCGGCATCGATCTCTCGGCGATGGATCAAAGCGTGAATCCGTGCGACGACTTCTATCGCTTCGCCTGCGGCAACTGGCTCAAGCGGACGCCCATCCCCGAGGACCGGCCGCAATGGGGGCGAGGCTTCAGCGAGATCCTCGAGCGCAACGAGGCCCTGGAGCGGCAGATCCTCGAGAAGAACGCCCGCGGCGAGCAGGATCCCGCCGATCCCTTCGCGCAGAAAGTCGGCGACTTCTACGCCCCCTGCATGGACGAGCAGAAGGCCGAGACGGCCTCCCTGGCCACGCTCCGCGACGAGCTCTCGGCCATCGATCAGATCGACGATGCGAAGGCGCTGGCGCGGGCGGTGGGCCAGCTGCATCGCGGCGGCGCGCGGGCCTTCTTCGGCTTCGCTTCCCGGCAGGACTTCAAGGACGCCACGCAGGTGATCGGCGGCGTGGACCAGGGCGGGCTCGGGTTGCCCGACCGCGACTATTACTTCCGCGACGACAAGAAGTCGCAGGAGCTGCGCGAGCTCTACCAGGACCACGTGGGGAAGATGCTCTCGCTGGCCGGGGACGCGGACGCGACGGCGCACGCGAAGCGCATCTTCGAGCTGGAGACCGCGCTGGCCAAGGCGTCGATCGATCGCGTCGCGCGCCGCGATCCCGAGAAGGTGTACCACCGGCTCGAGCGCAAGGGCCTCGCCTCGGCCGCGCCGCACTTCGACTGGAACGACTACTTCGCCACCGTGGGCGCGCCGGAGGTGCAGGCGCTCAACGTCACCGTGCCCGGCTTCTTCAAGGCGCTCGATGCCCTGCTGGCGCGGGGCAACTTCGACGACCTGCGCATCTACCTGCGCTGGCGCGCCGTCGAGGCGGCGGCCGACACGCTGGGCCAGGGCTTCGTGGAGGAGCGCTTCCGCTACACCCGCGCCCTCACCGGCGCCAAGACCATCCTCCCGCGCTGGAAGCGCTGCGTGCAGATGACCGACCGCGCGCTGGGCGAGGCGCTGGGCCGCAGCTTCGTCACCACCACCGTGGGCGCGCAGGGAAAGGCCATGGCCCGCGAGATGATCGTCGGCATCGAGAAGGCGTTCGAGGCCAACCTGGCCACGCTGGAGTGGATGGACGCAGAAGCCAAGCAGGCCTCGCTCTACAAGCTGCACAAGATCGACAACAAGGTGGCCTTCCCGGAGCGCTGGCGCGACTACACCAAGCTGCAAGTCGGGCGCGCCTCGCTGCTGGAGAATGTGCTCGAGGCGGCGCGCTTCGAGACGGCGCGCGACCTGGCCAAGATCGGCAGGCCGGTGGACCGCCACGAGTGGCGGATGACACCCCCCACGGTGAACGCCTACTACAGCGCCTCGCTCAACGAGATGGTCTTTCCCGCCGGCATCATGCAGCTGCCCTTCTTCTCGCCGGAGGCGCCGATCCCCTCGAACTACGGCGGGCTGGGCATGGTGATGGGCCACGAGCTGACCCACGGCTTCGACGACCAGGGCCGCAAGTTCGACGGCGACGGCAACCTGCGCGAATGGTGGTCGCCCCGGGTGGGCAAGGCCTACGAGGAGCGGGCGGCCTGCGTGGCCAGGCAGTACGACGGCTACGTCGCGGTGGACGACGTGCATCTCAACGGCCGGCTCACCCTGGGAGAGAACATCGGCGACATCGGCGGGCTGAAGATGATGATCTCCGCGCTGCGCGCGCGGCGGCGCGGGCAACCGCCCACCAGCGTGGGCGGGTTCGACGAGGACCAGCAGGCCTTCATCGCCTTCGGCCAGGTCTGGTGCACCAACTACCGGCCCGAGGCCGCGCGGACGCAGGCGCTGACCAATCCGCACTCGACCGCGCAGTGGCGCGTCAACGGGCCGGTCTCCGACAACCCCGAGTTCGAGAAGGCCTTCAAGTGCGCGGCGGGCGCGCCGATGGCGCCGCGAGGCCGCTGTACCGTCTGGTGAGAGCGCGGAGCACAGAGCGCCCACCCGCATGGTCGTCTACGGGAAGTGTCTCATCAATTGGTCCCGCCCCCGGCCTCCGGCCGCCTACGCCGCGCCCGATGGAGGGTCCGATCGGAAGCGAACGCGAGCGACCGGAGGCCAGGGGCCGAGGGGGGAAATCAGTGGTGCCCGCCATCCTCTCCGTGATGGTTTTCGTGCCCGCTGTGGTCGTCGTCCTGGAAGACGTCGAGCGAGGCCGCGATCCGCCCCTCGATGGCGCCCCGGTTCAACGGGTCGCGCGGGTCGAGTCGGCCGCTGGCGGCGCCGAACCAGTTGGCGGGATCGAAGGACAGCGTGATGTTGGCCGTCCCGTCGCCCACCACGAAGCTGCCTTCCTTCTTCTGCGAGGCGCGCAGTGCGGAGGTGAAGGTGAAGGACTGGCCGTCGATGGTGCCGTCGACGATCACCGAGCTGTTCTGCAGGCCCGCGCCCGGCAGCACCTGGAAGCGGAACTCGTGATAGGTGCCCGCCGGCACGCTGGCGTCGAACACCTTGGTGACCGAGCCGGTGAGCGCCGTCGTATCGAGGTCGATCACGAAGGGCCCGGCGCGGAACTCGACTTCGCCGTCCTCGTGCTCGACGCCGCCGTCGCCGTCGTCGGAGCCGTGATCCTGGGGAAGGACCGCGGAGGCGGACGTGCCCGCGCTCTCGGCGCCTTCGAGCTTCAGGCCGCCGACGTTGAGGCGGATGCGCTGGATGTCGATGCCGCTGGCCACCACCAACGCCTGCGAGGCGGAGGCGGCGCGGGCCGTGGTCACACTGAAAGAAACGGGGGCGCTGTTGCTTCCGCACGCGAAGGCGAGTGCGGCCACTGCAATTGCGGTGATGCGGCTCATTCGTGATTCTCCTTTGAGCCGGATCAACACCGCCGCACCGCGCTAGGGGACAGGAAATGCCGCACCGCGCCGTCCCCACCTGGGCTCACCCTGACGCAGATGTAGAGCCTGCACTCACCGGAAAGTTCCCGGGAAGATGAACGGCCGTTATACTTGAACGGCCGTGCAGGCCTTCTTCTCCTTCGACGCGGAAAGCCCTTCTTTCGACGCGGGGTTCTCGGATCTGTCGCGGACCTGGCTCGATCCGCTGAGCTGGATCGACCTCGCCCCCGGTTGGGCGCGCGGGTCTGACGCGCTCTTCGCCCGCGTCCTGGAATCGCGGCACTGGGGCCAGCGAACGCGGCGGATGTTCGACCAGCGCGTGCGCGAGCCTCGCCTGACCGCGGCGTGGAGCGAGCGGAAGGGCGAGCCGCTCGATCCGCCCATCCTCGACGAGATTCGCCTCGCGCTCCGGGCGCGCTACGGCGTTCCTTTCGACTCGGCGGGGTTCAACCTGTATCGCGACGGTCGAGACAGCGTGGCCTGGCACGGCGACCGCATCCGCAAGGAGATCGAGGAGCCGGTGGTGGCATTGCTCTCGCTCGGCGAGCCGCGCACGTTCCTCCTGCGCCCCAAGGAAGGCGGCCGCTCGCGCGCGCTGCGGCTGGGGCGCGGGGATCTGCTCGTGACCGGCGGCCGCACCCAGCGCGCCTGGGAGCACAGCGTGCCCAAGGTGGCGCAGGCCGGTCCCCGCATCAGCATCGCCTGGCGTTACGGGCTGGCTATTGGCCCGCGGGAAGCTTCAGCTGGATATTGAAGGTGTAATAGACGTCCACTGGCTTGCCCTGCGCCAGCGCCGGCTTGTACTTGCGCCGTTCCAGCGAGTCGACCACCGCGCTGTTCATGAAGGGCAGCCCCTTGACCACCTTGCAGGCGCGGACCTGCCCTTCCACGGTGACCACGCAGCGGATCTGCATCGCTCCCTGGACGCCCCGCTCGACGGCTTCCGGCGTGTACTCCGGCGCGGGGCCCGAGATCATCGCGGGGGCCGTCATGCTGTCGTTGAACTCGAGGGCGCTGTCAGCCACCGAGGCCGCCGTCTGCGCCGCCACCACGGCGATGCGCACGTGCACCTTCTGCTTGCCCTTGAGGATGAGGTTTTCCGGCGTGAAGGGCTGGTAGCCGTCGCGGCGGACGGTGACCGTGTAGGAACCTGCGGGAAGGAAGGTCATCTCGAACGCGCCGGTGGCGTCGGTCATGGCGGACTGCTCGCCCACCAGCGCCGGGCTGCGCGCCGTCACCTGCGCATCGGCCAGAGGAGCCTGGGTGGCGGCATCCACCACGACGCCCGCGAGGCTCCCGGCAGCAGTCTGCGCCATGGCAGCCGTCGAGAGCGCAAGAAACAGAGCGAATACCGCGCGGTGCATCGGCGAAAAGCCTCCCTGACCCTCCGGCCAGAGTAGCCCGACCCGCCGCGCACGACCAAGAAATCACTGCTTCAATTCGGCTAGGACCGCCTTCTTCATCAAGTCCGGCGGCAAGAGGCCCTGCGCGAGGATGGTGTCGTGGAAGGTGAGCGGATCGAACTTCGCTCCCAGCCGCTTCTCCGCCGCATCGCGCAACTCGAGCAGCCGCAGATAGCCGTAGTAGTACGACGTCGCCTGGCCCGGCGCGCGGAAGGTGAAGCGGTCCACCTCCTCGGTGGCGAAGGCCGGCGAGAGGCCAACCTCCTTCTGCAACAAGTCGCGCGCCGCCTGCGGCGTCCACTTGCCCATCTGCAGCTCGGGGTCGAGGAAGGCGCGGGCCGCCCGCTGCAGCCGCAGCTGCAGCGAGATCAGCTTTCCCTCGTCGGGCATGTAGGGCAGGGTGATGGCTTCGGCGTAAAGCCCCCACCCCTCGGCGTTGACGCTGTTGAAGGCGAAGATCGCCCGGGTCAGCGAGACGCCGTGCTCCACCATCCCGTCGAACTGCAGCTCGTGGCCGGGCCGTGCCTCGTGGGCGATGAGCGTCCAGGAGGCGGCGTCGTAGTTGAAGTCGTCGTACTTCTGCTCGACCTTGCCGGGGACCGAGAGCGGCAGCACGAACTCGCCCTGCTCGCCGGTGTTGCCGATGAAGCGCGGCGGCGTCATGTGGGGGGCGGGCTGCTGCGCATTCTCCGCCGGCGTTCCCAGCCGGATGCGGGCCGGCCGGGCCGGCAGCGAGACGAGGCGATGCTGGCGGATGATGTCCTCGATCTGTCCCAGCCGGCGCTTGTAGAACGCCAGCACCTGATCGTCAGGGATCTGGTCCTTCTTCAGCTGCTTGATGACCTGTCGGTAGTCGGCGTCGGGCAGGCCGCGCGCCTTGGCGATGCGGTCCGCCACCTTCTGCATCTCCTGCTGGATCTTCGGGAAGCCTTCGTGCGCGCGCCGCGCCAGCTCTTCCCCGGAGATGTCGACGCCGAACTGGCGGAGCTGGAACTCGTAGATCTCGTGGGGAAGACGGAAGTCCTCGCGCGCGCGCGGCAGCACTTCCTGCTGCACGAACGCCTTGTACTCGTCGAGCTGCTTGTGGAGCGCCGCCACCGGCTCCTCCCAGCCGGCGATCTTGTACTCGGCGAAGAGCTTGTCGATGCCGTCCTCGAGGAACTTCCAGGTGTGCAGGTCGCTCTCCACTTCGACGCGGCTGGGCAGGAGCTTGGTGTCCTGGATGCCGGCGAAGATCTCCGCCTGCACCAGCTTGGCGACCGGTTGCGTGCCCGGCTCGAGCCCGGCGTACTTGCGCACGCGAACCAGCGCGGCCGGCCTGCGCTCGGGGGCGACTTGCGCGTCGAGGAGCGAGCGGACGCTGCCGAAGATCATCCGCGGCAGGCTCACGTAAGGCACCTCGAGCCTTTCCCGCAGCTCGCTGCCCTGGATCTGCCGCTGGGCGGCATCCACCAGGATGGCCAGGTCCTCCGCGACCTCGGGCTGCTGCTCGTGCTCCTGCCGCCCCCGCAGCTCGACCAGCACCTTGCCCAGGGCCGCGCGCTGCCGCTGCCGGTGGCCGGGCATGAAATCGGAGATGCGGTCGTCGATGCCCGCCACGCCGGTGCGGGCGGCGAACTCCGGCGCGAACTGCGCCTGCACGTCGAGGAGCAGCTGGGCGTTCTGGTTGCTCCGGGCGATCCAGCCGCCGTTCTCCGCCGACGCGGTGGAGGCGCTTCCGCTCGCAGGTGCCGGCGCGGCGTGCGAGCAGGAGAAGAGCAGGACGGCGGCTGCAAACGGCAGATATGGGCGCATGGGCGGCGCAGTCTAGCCAGATCGGTTGTGGACGCAACCGTTGCGTCCGCTCCAAACGACTTTCGCGCACGCTGAAGACAGGCGCGCATTTCCTCGCCATGTCCTGACGAGGGGTGGAGGTCAAGGAACGACGAAGGGCGGCTCCTCCTCGAGGGCCGCCCTTCGCGCTGGCCACGCCGACCTCGCTCCGGCTATTTCTTCGGAGTCTTCTTGGTCGCAGCCGGCTTCTTGGTGGGCGTTTTCGCGTCGTGCTTCTTGCCCATCAAGATGATGACGAAGGTGGAGTTCTTGCCGAAGGTCGGCGAGCTGCCCACCGCGGTGCCGATGCCCACCAATTTGGCGTCGCCGACGATGCCCGGCTCCTGGGCGAATTCCATCGGATCGAGCTTCACTCCGCCGATCTCGTCCACCTTGGCGAACGCGCGGTAGAGCGGCGCTTCGATCTCGCTCACCTTCGCCTTCGGCACCTGGCCCTTGTCCTTGGCCATCTCGGTGGCATAAGCCTGCGCGATCTCCTCCAGCTGCGGGTCCTTGGCCACCGCGCCGGCGCGCGCATCCGAGCGGCGCTGCTCGATGGCCGTGTACAGCTTCGCCTTGATCTCCCCGGCGTCGGGCGGCGGGAGCTGCTTCATGAACAGCTCGGTGACGATGATGGTCTTCTTGTCGCCGATCATCGCGCCCGGCGCGACACCGATGCCCACCTGCGTGACGTTGGGGTTCATCGCGTTGGCGCGGTCCTGCGGGTTGTTGGTCATCAGCTGGTAGGCCTGCTCGGCGCCGGTCGCCTGGGCCAGGCTCTCGTAGAGCTGCGGGGCGGAGATGTCCGCCTCCTTGAGTCGCTGGACCAGCTCGGCCGAGCTGGGGTTCTTGCCCTTGGAGCGATCCTCCGAGATGCTCCGCGCCACCTTGGAGAGGTCGTCGTCGACCTTGAGCGGCTTGAGCCCCGCCTGCGTGCGGTCCTGGTTGACCAGCTCTCCGATCTTCTGTTCAGCAGCGGGTGGCTCGAGGATGGTTTCCTCTGCGCCAGGCGCCGGAATCTTCGCGGCGACCGGCAGATCGATGCCGCATCCGACGGGGAAATTGGCGACCGTGGACTCGCCGCCGCCCTCCTGCTCCGCCGAGATCTGGACGAGGATCTTGCCCGGCTTGTCGCCGCACTTGATCTCCGTGCTGAAGGCCTTGCCGGGATTCGCCTTTGGTTGCTCGAGGTGCCCCACCGCGTCGCTGTACTGGATCTTCGGGTTGGAGAGCTTGCCCAACACGGACCCGGTCAGCGTCGCGGATTGGCCGGGGTTCAGCTTTCGTGGAAAGGGCGGCTTGATCTCCAGGCTCTGGTCCTGCAGCACCAGCGCAAATCGCGTCACGCCCTTCTTGATGCGCTGGGTCACCAGGCCGTACCGGGGGACCTGCGCGTTCTCCGCGAAGGTCTTGATCGCGGGGATCAGCCGATCGGCGAACTCCTGCGGATTGGCGCCCGGCGTCGTGCCGGTGGGGGTGCTCTCCGCGGTGTCGGCGTCTTGCAGCGTCACCCGGCGGACCGGCTGGGCCAGGCCGAAGTTGTTCGCCACGGTGGCGATGACCGCGTCGGGTGGCGAGTCGTTCTCCCATCCCAGCAACGTCTCAGCCAGCGCGCACAGACGGCCTTCGGGCTGCGCCGCGCTGCCGACGCCGTCCTGGACGAGACCGTTCACGCCGCGCTCGGGACAGGTGAGCGAAGGGTCGGCGCCGTAGGTTGCGAGCGGCGGTTTTCCCGGCTTGAAGGTGCCGTTCTCGACGACGCCGACGGCTCTCTTGTTGGCGGAAAGGCCCGCGCCGCAGGCGGCCGCGAGCAGACAAGCCATCGCGGCAGGCGCCGCGGCGACAAAAACTCCACCTCGTGCTGTCATGCGCTCCTCGATGCTTCACGGCAGGAGCCCGGATGCACCAAGAGAGCCCTTGCCGGCGATGGCCCGCGCCGTCCGCCTACTCCGGGAGCGCGAGCGTGATCTTGAAGATGTAGTCGACCTCGATGGGCTGCCCGTGCAGCAGCGCGGGCGAGTACTTGCGCCGCTCCAGCGCCTCGATGACCGCCTTGTCCATGAAGGGCAGGCTCTTCATCACCCGGCAGTTGCGCACCTGGCCCTGCACCGAGACGATGCACTTGACCAGCATGGTGCCCTGGACCTCGTGCTCCAGCGCCTGGTTCGAGTACACCGGGTCTGGCCCGCCCAGCTTCTGCGGCGGGGTCATGGTGTCGTTGAACTCGACCGGGCCGGCGTTTCCCACCACGCCACCGATCTGGCCGCCGACCACTCCGCCGACGACTCCGCCCACCACGCCGCCCTCGACGCCGCCTTCCACGCCCTCGTCGTCGTTCTCTTCCTCGACGGGCTCGGGCGGCTTCTCCTCCACCTTGGGGATCTCCTTGGGCT
>DASRTX010000286.1:0-2030 GCA_035655715.1 Myxococcales bacterium
AGCCGACGCAATGGGCATACGGTCGATCCCTATGTCAGTCCAGTCGTTGAGCTGGCCCCTCAATGGGCCTGCCTACCTGGAAACGCCTGCGCACGACGCTCGCCCAACAACTTGTCTTTGCGGTCCAGCTCCTGCAGCTCAGCCTCGAGTTCTTCAAGGCTCATCGAGCGAACATCGAGATCATTGCTCTGAGGCTCAGACGCCGGGGTTTCCTTCCAGCCGGCCCGTGTCTTCAGCCAGAAGATCGCTGCAGCGACATTAGGACGGGCCGGGTCTGTGGCCATCCGAAACAGCGACTGCGCCACCGCCGCGTTGGCCTCCGCCGCCGCGGTGTCGAGCTCTACTCGGAAGGCCCGCCGCAAGGTTGGTTCACTGATCCCAATCACCCGGCAAATATCCGCCTGCGGTGTGCCGCAGCTGGCCATCTCCCTGACCGTCTTGCGTTCAGTGTCGCTCGGTATGAATTTGGCAGGCATCGGCTGATCTTTCGGTTATCGGCCTTTTATAGACGAAAAACCAATCGTACACCCAGGCAGCCGCGTGCCATCCGATGGTCGCAGTTCCTCGAGCAGCTCTGGGCTGACCTGGATTTTGGCGCTTTTGATGGGCGGAGGTCATGCGTCCGCACGCATGAAGCTGGCTCTATTTGCGTTCCTGCTTACGCTCTTCCCTCAGCCGATTTTGCGTGGCAGATTCTGCGGAAATTGACCGACAGGGAGGGCGCAGCCATGGCGCGCAACCGCGTGCAGTTCCAGAAGGGGCTGAGCGAAGCGGCATTTGAGGAGCTGTATGGCACGGAGGACAAGTGCCGGGCTGTGGTGATGGCCGCGCGCTGGCCGAACGGCTTTGAATGTCCAGCCTGCGGTGGGCGAGCCTATAGCGAGGTGACGACGCGCCGGTTGTTTCAGTGCAGCGCCTGCCGCCGTCAGACGTCGCTGACCGCGGGCACCATCTTCGCCTCCACCCATCTGCCGCTGCGCCTGTGGTTCCGCGCCATGTATCACCTGACGCAGAGCAAGCAGGGCATCTCCAGCGTCGAGTTGGGCCGCCGCCTCGGCGTCAAGCAGTTCACGGCGTGGAAAATCAAGCACAAGCTGGCGCAGGTGATGATGGAACGCGACAGCGGCAAGCGGTTCAGCGGGCGGGTGGAGATCGACGACGCCTATTTGGGCGGCGAGCGCACCGGCGCCCAGCGGGGCCGCGGCGCCCCTGGCAAGACAGCGTTCGTGGCCGCGGTCGAGACCACGCCCGAGGGCACGCCGGTGCGTCTGAAGCTGCGCCGGGTCGCCAGCTTCTGCAATCATGCGATGTCGGGGTTCGCGAAACGCAGCCTGGATCCGACCTGCGCGGTGGTCAGCGACGGCTTGGCCTGCTTCGGGGCAGTGAAAGAGGCGGGCTGCAAGCACGAGGTCATCAAGACCGGCTCCGGCCCCGCCGCAGCCCAGGTGCCCGCGTTCAAGTGGGTCAACACCGCGCTCGGCAACATCAAGGCGGCCATCGTCGGGACCTACCGGGCCATCGACGAGAAGCACGTGCCGCGCTACCTGGCGGAATTCGAATACCGCTTCAACCGGCGCTACGACCTCGCTGCGATGCTGCCGCGCCTGACCTGGGCCGCTGTGCGCACCCCGCCCATGCCCTATCGGTTGCTCAAGCTCCCAGACGTTTACGCCTGAAGAGGAGGCCACCTGAAGGCCAGAAAAGAAGCTGAGGAACAGGGGTAAGCAGGAAGAACAATGCCGGCGGCTTGGCCATTAACTTTCCATCATGGTCGGGGCGCGCCCATAGCTATCAGGATAACGGATCCGGCGGAGCAAGGTCTTCTCCCTCTCCGTCATGGCCGGGCGCAGTCCCGGCCATCGGCGCTTCGACGGTGCAAGGTAGATGGCCGGGACACGCCCGGCCATGACGGAGAGGCGACGGACGTCCGGACCTCATTCAGCGGCAGCGGCCATGGCCACCCGGCCGCGCGCGATGCGCAGCACCATCAGCGCCGCCATCAGGCAGGCGACGCCACTGGCAAGAAAGGC
>DASRTX010000287.1:0-5289 GCA_035655715.1 Myxococcales bacterium
TAGCGGCCCATGCCCGAAGCCGGTCTGCCCGCCACGCCTTGGTCACACCGCAACGCGTGTAGCAGGCGAGCACGACCCTTCACTGCCGCAAGCGGCAGGACTGGCGATTTCTACTGCGCGCACAAGCTGTTGAAGATTGGTGGAGCATGACGGGATCGAACCGTCGACCTCCGCAATGCCATTGCGGCGCTCTCCCAGCTGAGCTAATGCCCCATGTTCTCTCGCGCCGGCAGGCCTGGGAGCCCGCGGCGGCGGAGCGATGTAGCGCGAAGACCGGGCACTGTCAATTCAGGCTGCCGCGCGCTCCGAGGCGAGCACTTCCCCGTACATTGCCGCGACCCGCGCGCTGAAGGCCTCGAGCGAGAACTCCTTCTCGGCCCGCTTGCGCAGGGCGGGCCCCAGCCGCGCATCCCGCAGCAAGGCGAGCAGGCGCTCGGCCAACGCCGTCGCGTCTCGCCGCGGCGTCACGCACTCCGGCGGCACCACCTCGCGCCACCCCGATACCACCGGCACTCCAGCCGCCATCCCCTCCAGCGTCGCGCGAAGTCCCGGCGTCCAGGCGGCATGCGCGCGCGACAGCAGGCCAGAGACGTCGGCCAGGTGGCCTGGCAGTTCCACGCAATCGCGCAGCCCGTGGAAGGCGGCCCGCTGCTCCAGCACGGGGCGCATCGGGCCTTCCCCGGCGCAGATCACGCGCAGGCCGGGGACCTCGGCTCGCAGCCGCGCCACCGCCTCGAGCAGGTCCACGTAGCCGTTGCGGGCGAAGAGCCCACCCACCGCGGCGATCAAGGGCTTCTCGTCAGGCGCCCGCGGCGCGAACCGCGCCACGTCGACCCCCGGGTGCACCACGCACACCTTCCGGGCCGGCACGCCCTCCTTGCGCACGCAGCGATCCCGCGACTGCCGGGAGTCGCACATGATCGCGTCCGCGGCCTGCAGGGCCACCGCCTCGGCCAGCCGCAGCGGGCCCGGGTCGGTGCAGACCGCCTTCGCGCGCACCAGGCGGGCTGCCGGAACGCCGATGACGTTGGCCCACCTTCCGCAGGCATGGACGATGCGCGCGCCCTCGCGCGCTGCCGCCGCCGCGATGCGCGCCACGTCGGTGGCTCGCGGCGGCCACGGCAGCGGCTCCACCGCCACGCGGTACCCCGGCGGGGAGAGCGGCACCCAGGCCTCGCCGGCCTGGAACGGATCGACGACGCGCAGCACTCCCACCGGCTGGTTCACACCGTCTCCTGCGCGCGCCTCGACCCCCAGGCGTCGCAGCAGGTGGCGAAGCTGCAGAGGGCGAAGAGGAACCAGCTGTTGGAATAGCCGGAGAACATCTGGCAGACGAGGTAGCCGATCAGCGCCGCCAGCACGGCGCGCGACTCGCCTCCCAACTCCCCATTCCGCGCCTTCCAGGCCGACCAGAGCGAGGCGCCGATGAAGCCCATCAGCCCGATCAGGCCCACCAGGCCAAGCTGCCCCAGCACCTCCAATACGAGGTTGTGCGCCACGTACCGGTGGCCGAAAAGGCGGTTGGAGTCGATGGGCGCGTACTGGTTCCACGCGTCGAGGAAGGCGGCCTGTCCGACGCCCAGGATCGGCCGCTCGTGGAAGATGCGTTCCGCCACCTGCCACGCCTGGAGTCGGCCCTCGATGGAGAGATCCTCGGCGCCCAGCGTGGAGGTCTCGTTGCGCTGCCAAAAGCTGGTGGGCGCGAGCAGCAAGACGCCGGCAGCCGCCACCATCACCAGCACGCCGGCGATGGCTTTGCGGCGCGAGAGCAGCGCAAAGAGCGCCACCGCGACGGCGAGGCCGAGGGAGCCGCCGCGAGAGTGCGTGGCGATGACGCCGGCGATGCAGGCCACCGCGCCCAGCGCCGCGAAGATGCGCAGCGGCCAGCGGTGTCCGTGGCCGGTGGTGAGGAAGAGCAGGATGGGCAGCGCGCCCACCAGCGCCATGGCGTCGTGGTTGGGGTCGGCCATCACGCCCAGCCACCGCCCGCGGAAGCCTTCCACCAGGAGCTCGTCGTGGATCCAGTTGTTGAAGGTGCCCCACCCGGGCGCGATGGCCGCAAGCGCATAGAGCGCCAGCGCGACCCGCACGCGCCGCGGCGTATCGATTCCGTTGGTGAGCGCGACGAAGAAGAGGAAGTGCTTGCCCACCTCCAGCGCGCCCGCCGCCGAATTCTCCGGCGCGATCGACCAGATCGGCGAGAGCAGCGCCGCCCCGGCGTAGACCGCCAGGAGCGCGGTGCGCCAACCCATCCACAACGGCTGGTTGGACAGCATCCGGCGCAGCAGCAGCGCGGTGAGGCCCACCACCGAAAGGATGGCCGCGTGGTGGGTCGGCTCCAGGACCGGGAACCACTGCGCGGGTGAGAGATACAGCTGGGCCGCGAACAGCGCGGTGGCGGCGAAGGCGAGTTGCCCCGCCTTCTCGGCCTGCCACCTTCGCGGCGCCACTTCGGGGACGGTCTGGAAGGCTGCGGTCTGCACGACGGCCAACCTATGCATCGCCTGGTCGGTGCGGCGAGGGGCAGCAGCGTCAACCACGAGACAACCCCCTCCAGATCGACCGCCAGGCACGCCAAAAGGCGCTCTCCGGCCGAGTCGGAATGCGCTCTGACGGGCGTGGAGGGGCCTCTCGTCGCACCGCCTTCTGTCCTGGGGGTGGCGATCTGGCTTTCGCTTGCTGGCTCGTCTCTTCCACACACAACCCGCCCCCGACTCGATCGGGAAGCGTCGATTCCTGCACAGAGGCGGGCTTCAGGCCGATCTGAGCCGTTGTACGGCGTCCGGCGCCGCATCTGCTGCCTTGTAGGTCGACGTCCGCGCAAGACCCCGATCCCCCGATAGGCGCCCGGCTTTGGGCACGGCGCAGCACACCGGCCGTGCAATAAGCGGCAAGCCCCCTGAGTTGGCCAACCGGAACGAGGAAACCCCCGTCGTTCCGGGAAGCAGCCAGCCAAGGAGGCTCAACGTGAAGACGCTCCCCCTGTTCGTCGCTTTGCTCGCCGCAGGATCCGCATCCGCAGCGCAGGTCTGGGTGGCCCCCGCCGCACAGAAGATCCGCCCGTCCGCGCAGCCGCCTGCAGGCGCTGCCGCAGTCGCCAGGATCGCGGCCGCGAAGAACGAGTTCGAAGCCTTCCACGTGGTGGTCACCGGCCAGGCCGCGGGCGTCTCGATGAGCCTGTCGGGCCTCGACGACGGCAAGGGCCACACCATCTCTGGCCGCGACGTGGTCCTCTACCGCGAGGCGCTGATCAACGTGCCGCAGCAGACCGGCGGCGACGGCGCCGCGGGCATGTGGCCGGACGCGCTGGTTCCCGACGTCGACCCGATCGTCGGCGAGAAGCGCAACGCCTTCCCCTTCAACGTGCCGGCCAACGAGAGCCGCGCCGTGCTGGTGGACGTGCACGCGCCGCAGGGCACGCCGGCGGGCAAGTACACCGGCACCCTGCACGTCACCGGCGGCATCACGCAGGACGTCGCGGTGGAGCTGACGGTGTGGGACTTCGACGTCCCCTCCACCTCCACGCTGAAGACGGCCTTCGGCATGGCATGGAACGGCCCCTGCATGGGCCATGGCGACGGCGGCTGCTCGGGCGGCGACAAGGACATGGCCCTGCGCGCGCGCTACATCCAGGCCGCGCTGGACAACCACGTCTCCATCCACCAGCCGTACTACACCTCGACGCTCGACTCGAGCGGCAACGGCAACTGGGGCGCCTTCGACCAGTACGCCGGCCCGTTCCTCGACGGCACGGCCAACACCCGCCTGTCGGGAGCGAAGCTGACCTCCGTCAGCGTCAACGGCGCCCTGGCGGGCCCCACGGTGAAGGGCTGGTCGCAGCACTTCAAGGACAAGGGCTGGACCACCGCGACCACGCTCTTCGCCTACGTCTGCGACGAGCCGCCCCTCACCTGCAAGTGGACGGACATCCCCGGCCGCATCGCCAACGTGCGCGCGGGCGATCCGTCGATGCCCACGCTGGTGACCACCACCACCTGGGAGGCGAAGAACAACGGCGTCAGCGGCATCGACCTCTTCGTGCCGGTGATCAACTTCGTCGAGGGCAAGCCCGGCTCCAACGAGGCCGGCAACCAACGCGCGAAGTTCGGCGCCAACACCTGGTGGTACCAGAGCTGCATGAGCTTCGGCTGCAGCTCGGTGGGCGGCGGGCGTGACGGCACCGGCGAGACCGGCTGGCCCACCTACGCCATCGACTCGGACGGCACGCGCAACCGCTCGATGGAGTGGATGTCCTTCGCCTACGACATGAGCGGCGAGCTCTACTACGAGATGACGATGGCGTACTTCAACGGCGACGCCTGGACGAACCAGACCGCCTTCGGTGGCACTGGCGACGGCACGCTCTTCTACCCGGGCACGACCGCGAAGATCGGCGGCAGCACCGAGATCCCGGTGGAGTCGCTGCGCCTGAAGGGCGTCCGCGACGGCATGGAGGACTACGAGCTCCTGGCGCTGGCCAAGAAGCTGGGCGCGGGCGAGCAGGCCAAGGCCATCGCGATGGGCCTCTTCCCCAAGACCTACCAGTCCACGGCGAGCGCCGCGGCGGTGGACAGCGCCCGCGCCGAGTTGGCCGCGCTGATCCTCCACGCGCTGGGCAAGGATGTGGCACCGACCGACCCGGGCGCCGGGGACGGCTCGGGCAGCACCGGCACCGGCAGCGGGACCGGCGGCGGCACGACCACCTGCGACACGACCGCCTGCGGCTCCACCAGCACCGGCGGCAGCTCGGAGCCGCAAGTTGCCGCGGCGGGCTTCCCCCACGGCGGCTGCTCCAGCACCGGCGCGCAGTCGCTCTGGCTGTCCATCCCGGTGTTCGCGTTCTTCGCGCTGCGGCGCCGCCGCGCTGCGCGCGCCTGAGGTTGCTGGAACCCTGCCCCCGCGGGGGTGGGCGGCAGGGAGCAGTGAAGGGCGGGTCCGGAGGGGCCCGCCCTTTTTTTTGGACAACCTGTCCGGTTCCGGGACGCGAAATCCCGCTCCGGATCAGGGCCCGCCCCGTCTCTCCCTCTGAGAACGGGTTGGCACGGGGTTCGCTCTATGGGTCTACCGAAAGGAGCAACCCAATGCAGACCATCCGCGACTGGCTCTTTCCCGTCTCCCTCTTCGCTGCCTGGACGCTCACCACCGCCTACACGCTCTCCTTGATCTCGACCGGCGTGATCGCCTGATGCAGGCGGGGCTCACGCGGCGTGCTTGCGATCCTGCGACGCCGCGAGGATGTCGGAGAGCTTCTTGCCGACCTGCGGCCACAGGTACCCGCGCTCGAGGACG
>DASRTX010000288.1:0-8444 GCA_035655715.1 Myxococcales bacterium
GACCAATCGTGCGATCCGAGCCGGCTTGCGACGCCGATCGTGACCGGACCCGCCCCTCTGAGGCGGAGACTAAGCATCAAGTCCAATATCCGGCCGCGGCGCTGCGGAATAGTGCAGAGCGCAGGAGGACACCGCCCATGAAGTCCATCTTCTTCATCGCTGTCGCCGCGGCGCTTGCCCTGCCGTCGATCGCTCGCGCCCAGGGAGCGCCGCCGCCCGCCGCTACACCCGCTCCGGCCGCCGCACCTGCTCCGGCTCCGGCAGCGGCCGCGCCCGCCCAGAAATCGCTCTCGCAAGGCTGGGGGCTCTACGTCTTCCCCGCCAAGGAGCAGACCAAGGAGACGCAGGACAAGGACGAGTACGATTGCTACACGTGGGCCAAGGGATCCACCGGGACCGATCCGCTCGCGCCGGCCCAGCCCGCCCCCGCCCAGGCCGCGCCGCAGCAGCAGGGCGGCGCCGTCAAGGGAGCCGCGAAGGGCGCAGCGGTCGGCGCCGCCATCGGCGCCATCGCCGGCGACGCGGGAAAGGGCGCCGCCATCGGCGCGGTGGCCGGCGGAGCCGGCGGCAGGGGCAAGCAGAAGCAGGCCAACGCCGCCGCGCAGCAGAAGCAGCAGGAGCAGACGGCGCAGGCCGCGGCCAACGTCAAGACTGAGTTCAACAAGGCCTTCGGCGCCTGCCTGGAAGGGAAAGGCTACACGGTGAAGTGACGGCCCTGTCCAGGCCGCGCCGAACCCGTTTGCGCTCTCGAGCAGCTCTGCATGTGCCCGATCTGCAACCCGACGAGGGATTCCGTGACATCGAACAGACGCTGCGTCCTGGCCGCTCCGGCCCTTCCCCTCCTCGCCGCGGCCCTGGTCGCGGCTTGCTCGTCCAAGGTCGCGCCGCAGGCGGCGGCGGTGCCCGAAGTCTCGGTCTCCGAGGTGATCCAACGCGACGTCCCCATCGGCGGCGAGCTGACCGCGACCATGCTCGGGTTCGAGGACATCGAGCTGCGGGCGCGCGTCGAGGGTTATCTCAAGTCGATCGACTACCGCGAAGGCACCGAGGTGAAGAAGGGGCAGCTCCTCTTCACCATCGACGACCAGCCCTATCGCGCCAAGATCGCCGAGGCCAAGGGCGCGCTCGGCCGCGCCCAGGCGACCTTGTCGAAGGCGGACATGGACGTCTCCCGTTTCCGCCCGCTCGCCGCCGAGCGCGCCATCAGCCAGGCCGAGTTGGACAACGCCATCGCGGCGCAGCAGGCGGGGCGGGCGCAGGTGGAGGCGGAGAAGGCCAATGTCGAGAGCGCCTCGCTGAACCTCGGCTACACCCGGATCATCGCGCCCGTGACCGGCCTCGCCGGCAGCGCGCAGCGCAAGGTCGGGGACCTGGTGGGCAAGGGCGAGCCCACGCTGCTCGCAACCGTTTCCTCCATCGATCCCATCCGCGTCCGTGTGAACATCCCGGAGGCCCTCTACCTCCGGTACGCCGACCGGCTGCAGACCGCCACCGCCGCGACGGCGGATGCGAAACCGTCCGACACACCCTCCGCCGACGGCCCGCAGCTGCTGCTCTCCGACGGCAACACCTACGCGCTGCGCGGGCGGCTGATCCTCGTCGACCGCTCCGTCGATCCACAGACCGGCACGCTGCGCGCCGATCTCGCCTTCCCCAACCCGAGCCGCGTGCTCCGGCCCGGGCTCTACGCGAAGGTCCGTTACAAGGAAGAGGTGCGCCCCGGCGCGCTGCTGGTACCGCAGCGCGCGGTGCAGGAGCTGCAGGGACAGTTCTCGGTGGTGGTGGTGAACGCCGAGGGCAAGGTGGAGAGCCGCAAGGTGAAGACCGGCCCGCGGGTGGCGAGCCTCTGGATCCTCGAGGAAGGCGTCAAGCCGGGGGAGAAGGTGATCGTGGAAGGCGGTCAAAAAGTACGCGACGGCATCGCCGTCAAGGCCACGGTGGTTCCGGCCGAGCCGCCCGCGCCCGCACAACCCGCGCCTCCCGCAGCGCCTTTGCCCGCGGCGGCGAGCACCGTCCCGTCGCCGGCTCCGAGGTAGCGATGGGCAACTTCTTCATCCGCCGGCCCATCGTCGCGATGGTGATCTCGATCGTGACGGTGATCGTGGGAGCCGTGTCGCTCTCGCGCCTGCCCATCTCGCAGTATCCGGACATCACTCCACCGCTGATCCAGGTCACCACCACGTACATCGGGGCCAACGCGCTCGACGTGGAGCAGGCGGTGGCGACGCCCATCGAACAACAAGTCAACGGCGTCGAGAACTCCATCTACCTCAAGTCCACCAACGCCAACGACGGCACGCTCAAGCTCGAGGTGTCCTTCGAGGTGGGGTCGAACCTCGACATCTCCAACGTGCTCACCCAGAACCGCGTCTCGCAGGCCACTCCTTCGCTGCCCGTCGACGTCAAGAACTACGGCGTCAACGTGAAGAAGTCGCTCTCCTTCCCGCTCTTGCTGGTCACGCTGACCTCGCCGTCCGGGGCCTTCGACTCGAACTTCCTCTCCAACTACGCGCTGATCAACATCAACGACCAGCTCGCCCGCATCCCCGGGGTGGGCCAGGTCACGCTCTTCGGCGGCTCCGACTACGCGATGCGCATCTGGGTGCGGCCGGACCGGTTGCAGGCGCTGGGGCTCACCGTCATCGACCTGGTCAACGCGGTGAAGTCGCAGAACCTGCTCCAGCCCTCCGGCCAGATCGGCGGGCCTCCAGCGCCCAAAGGCACCGAGTTCACCTACATGGTGAAGACCAGGGGCCGCATGCTCACGCCGGAGGAGTTCGGGCAGATCATCGTCCGCGCCAACCCCGACGGCTCGGTGGTGCGCCTGGGAGACGTGGCCCGGCTCGAGCTCGGATCCGTCCTCTACAACGCGGTGGGACGCCTGAACGGCAAGTCCGCTGCCGCCATCGCCATCTACCAGATCCCCGGCTCCAACGCCCTCGAAGTGCAGAAGGCGGTCAAGAGGACGATGGCAGAGATCGAGCCGCGCTTTCCGCCCGGGATGAAGCAGGAGATGACGCTCGACACCACCGCCGCCATCACCGCCGGCATCGACGAGATCATCCACACGCTCTTCGAGGCGGTGGTGCTGGTGATCCTGGTGGTCTTCGTCTTCCTGCAGAACTGGCGGGCAACGCTCATCCCGCTGCTCACCGTGCCGGTCTCGCTGATCGGCGTCTTCATGGTGTTCCCGCTGCTGGGCTTCTCCATCAACACGCTCTCGCTGCTCGGGCTGGTGCTCGCCATCGGCATCGTGGTGGACGACGCCATCGTGGTGGTCGAGGCGGTGATGCACCACATCGAGCACGGCATGTCGCCGAGGGACGCCACCGCCCAGGCGATGAAGGAGGTGTCCGGCCCGGTGATCGCCATCGCGCTGGTGCTCTCGGCAGTATTCGTGCCTGTGGCCTTCATCAGCGGCATCAGCGGGCGCCTCTACCAGCAGTTCGCCATCACCATCGCCATCTCGGTGATGTTCTCGGCCATCAACGCGCTCACGCTCTCGCCCGCCCTGTCCTCCTTGCTGCTCCAGCCCAAGACGGACAAGCGGTCGCTGCTGTCCCCCTTCTACGACTGGTTCAACCGCGTCTTCGGCCGCTTCACCGACGGCTATGTCTCCTTCACCGGGATCCTCGTCCGCAAGGCGTTCCGCAGCTCGCTCCTGGTGGTGCTGTTCACCGTGCTCGCGGGCCTGTTTGCGTCGCGCATTCCCGGCGGCTTCGTGCCCGACGAAGACAACGGTTACTTCTTCGCCAACATCGTCCTGCCCGACGCCTCCTCGCTGGAGCGCACCGATGCGGTGTCGAAGCGGGTGGAAGAGATCATCGGAAAGACGCCCGGGGTGGAGTACGTCACCACCATCACCGGCTACTCGCTGGTCTCCGGGGCGTACGCGTCGAACACCGCCTTCCTCTTCGTCTCGCTCAAGCCGTGGGAGGAGCGGAAGTCCAAGGAGGAGCATTCCTTTGCCTTGGTCAACGCCCTCAACCGCAAGCTCGCCGTGGAGGTGCCGGAGGCGGTCGCCGTGACATTTGGCCCGCCCCCCATCATCGGCCTCGGCTCGGGCTCGGGCTTCACCATCATGCTCCAGGATCGCGGCGGCGGAACGCCCCAATTCCTGGCCGAGAACGTGGACAAGTTCCTCGCCGCCGCCCGCAAGCGGCCCGAGATCGGAGCGGCCCGCACGGTCTACCGCGCCGCCGTCCCGCAGATCTACGCCGACATCGATCGCGACAAGGTGACCAAGCTGGGCGTGCCGGTGACGGACGTGAACACCACGCTGGGCGCGCTGCTCGGCGGCACCTACATCAACGACTTCAACCGATTCGGCCGCACCTACAAGGTCTATCTCCAGGCGGAGCCCGAGTACCGCGCCAACGTGAAGAGCCTGGGGCTCTTCTCGGTGCGGACCGGGGCGGGAGGCGCGGTCCCGCTCGACACCCTGGTCTCGACGAAACCCGCCGCCGGCCCTGAGTTCACCAACCGCTTCAACCTCTATCGCGCCGCGGAAGTCACCGGCGTGCCGGCGGAAGGCTACAGCTCCTCCCAGGCGCTGACGGCGCTGGAGGAGACCGCCCGCGAGGTGCTGCCCAAGGAGATGGGATACGACTGGTCCAACGTCTCCTACCAGGAGAAGAAGGCGGAGGGCACGGCAGGCATCGTCTTCGTCTTCGCCATCGTGCTGGTGTTCCTGGTGCTGGCCGCCCAGTACGAGAGCTGGTCCTTGCCCATGAGCGTGATGCTGGGCACGCCCTTCGCCGCCTTCGGCGCATTCCTCGGACTCTTCCTTGCCCGGCTCAGCAGTCCCGCCTACGTGAGCAACATCTTCGCGCAGATCGGGCTCATCATGCTGGTCGGGCTGGCTGCCAAGAACGCCATCCTCATCGTCGAGTTCGCCAAGGAAGCGCACGAGAAGCAGGGGCTCGAACCCATCGAGGCGGCGATGACCGCGGCGAAGCTGCGGCTGCGTCCCATCCTCATGACCGCCTTCGCCTTCATCCTGGGCGTGGTGCCGCTGGTCCGCGCCGCGGGCGCGGGCGCGGAGGGACGCAAGGTGATGGGGATGACGGTGTTCTCGGGGATGCTGGTCGCGACCCTGCTCGCGGTGGTGCTGGTGCCGGTGCTCTTCGTCGCCGTCGCCAGGCTGGCGGGCAAGAAGGTGGCGAGCGCCCCGACCCCGCCACCGGAAGCAGAGCCTGAGGAGGAAGAGCATCCGGGACTCGCTGGGGGGCCGGCATGAACAGGTTCGTGGCCGCTTGCGTGGCGCTGGGAATGGCCGCGTGTTCCTTCGCACCCGAATACAAGCGGCCAGAGACTGGGGTGCCGGCCCAGTATCGGTTCGTCAATCAGAGCGAAGCCGCCTCCATCGCGGACATGCCTTGGTGGCACGTCTTCAAGGATCCCGTCCTCCAGGATCTGATCCGGGTGGCGATCGCCAACAACCAGGATCTGGCGCTCGCCGCCGCGCGCGTGGACGAGGCGCGGGCGAACGTTGGGATCGCCAGGGCGGACCTCTACCCGCAGCTCGCGGCCCAGGTGGGCGGAGCTTACGGGCGGCCCGTCTCCAAGAAGATCGACCCGGCTGCCATCACTTCGGGCCGCTATTCCGCCCAGCTCGACCTGTCGTGGGAGATCGACCTCTGGGGGCGCGTCCGCAACTCCCGCGACGCCGCCATGGCGGATCTGCTCGCCACCGAGGACGGACGCCGCGCCGTGCTGCTCTCGCTCGTCTCCAGCATGGCCCAGTCCTACCTGGATCTGAGAGAGCTGGATCTGGAGCTGGAGATCGCCAAGTCGAACACGGCCGCACGCAAGGTGACGCTCGACCTCTTCGAGGCGCGCGCGCGCCGTGGCGTCGCCTCCGATCTGGAGGTCAACCAGGCGCGCTCCGACCTGGCGGTGACGACCGCGGCCATTCCCGAGACCGAGCTGCAGATCGCGCTCAGGGAGCACCAGCTCTGCGTGCTGCTGGGACGGCCGCCCGGCCCGATTCCGCGCGGTGCCGCGCTGGTGGAGACCCAGGTGCCGCCGGAGGTCCCCGCCGGCGTACCAGCGCAGCTTCTCGAGCGGCGCCCGGACGTCCTGGCCGCCGAGCAGAACGTGATCGGCGCCGGCAAGCGCGTGGGCGTGGCCGTGGCGGATCGGCTGCCGGCGCTCTCGCTGAGCGGGTTCATCGGCCTGATGGCGACGACCATTCCCGATCTCGGCAGCGCCGACGCGGTGGCGGGCAGCGCGGGCGGAAGCCTGCTGGCGCCCATCTTCCAGGGAGGGCGCCTCTCCTCCGCCGAGGAAGCCTCGCGCGCCCGTCTCGAGCAGGCGGTGGCGTCGTACAAGAAGGCCGTGCAGCAGGCGTTGCAGGAGGTGGCCGATGCCGCCGCGGGCATCCGCAAGCTGCACGACGCGCGGCTGGCCCACGACGACCAGGTCAAGGCGATCACGGTGGCGGCGAGGCTGGCCCTGAAACGGTACGAGGGCGGCGTCTCCAGCTACTTCGAGGTGCTGGACGCCCAGCGGCAGCAGTTCGACGCGGAGCTGGGTCTGGCCCGCTCGCAGCGCGACGAGCTCACCTCGGTGGTGTTGCTCTACCGCGCCCTGGGTGGCGGGTGGCAGACCGAGGAAACGCCGCCGCCGCCGCCGGCAGCGAATGGAGGGCATCCATGAACACCGTCGAGGAGCTGAAGCAGGCATTCATCTTCAAGGACGTCCCCGAGGGAGTGCTGAAGCTGGTGGCCGGCGCGGCCGAGGAGATGTCGGTGTCGGCCGGCGAGACGATCCTCGCACCCTCGGGGTCGCCCAACGCGCTCTACGTGATCCGCAGCGGGACGCTGCGCGTGGTTCCGGAGGGCGCGACGACGCCGCTGATCTTCGGGACCGGCGAGACCCTGGGCGAAGTGCCGCTGATCGATGGGGGGCCCATCCAGGGCACCGTCACCGCCCTCGAGCGGGCGGATCTGCTGGTGCTCCGGGCGGGAAAGCTGGCCGACGCGCTGGCCGGCCATCCCGAGGCTGGATACCAGCTCTACCGCGCCATCGCCCGGTCGCTGGCCAGTCGCCTGCGCCGCGCGGTGGGCATGCTCGCCTTCAGCAAGCAGCGTCAGGACGTCTGAACGTCACACGCCTCCCAGCGAGGCTGGAGTCTCCATGCGCATCTTCGCCATCGCGTCGTCGGTAGTCTTCGTGGTCGCCGGCTGTGCTTCGTCCAAACCGGCGGGGCCCGAGCCGCTCGAGGTCAAGTCCACCGGTGTCCCCGGCGAGGCGGCCGCCGTCCAGACCACCAAATTCACCGCTACGGTGCTGGCGGTGGACACCGCCGCGCGCAGGCTCACGTTGAGAGGCGAGGACGGCACCACCGACACCATTGCCATCCCGCCCGAGGTGAAGCGGTTCGACGAGATCTCCGCCGGCGACAACATCGTAGTGGAAGTGCAGCAGGGACTGCTCTTCGCCTACCAGCCCGTGGGCAGCGACTCCGTCGCGCCGACGGCGGTGGTGGCAGGCGCGCGCGCCAGCCCGGGCGAGCACCCCGCGGGCGCCGTCGGAGCCGCGGTGCAGGCGACGGTGACGATCACCGCCATCGACCTCGACAAGCGGATCGTCGAGCTTCAGGGTCCCGACGGCAGCAAATACCACGTCAAGGCCGGGCCCAAGATCTCCGTCGAAAAGCTGGTCGTCGGCGACCGGCTGCTCGCCACCTACGTTGCGACGGTGGCCATCGCCGTCGACAAGAAACCCTGATCCCGGGCAGGCCTCACCCGCCGAAGGCGATGGTCAAGGCCACCAGCGCGCCACCCAGGAACACCATCACCGTGCCCGTCCACCACGGGTTCAGGCCGGCGGCGCGCCCGAAAGCCTGGCCGGTGACGAACAGCAGGGCGACGGCGATCAGGTTGGAGAGGCGCAGCGCGCGATGGAGGTCGTGGACAAAGACGAACGGCACCGCGACGGGGAAGGTGATCAGGAAGACCCAGAGGAACACGCCGAGGGCCCCCAGCCAGTCGTTCGCGCCCAGCCGTGGGCGCGCCGACGGCTCGGGGAGCAGCGACAATTGCTGACGCAGGTGCTCCAGCTCTCCGGGCCGCAGCGCGGACGCGACCATGGGCGGCAGCGCGCCGGCGACGATGCGCTGGCCATCCTCCGCGCTCGCCGCGCCACGCACCGAGCGCAGGATACCGAGGCCGCTCCCCCTCTCGGCGAGGCAGCCCATCAGGAACATGACGGCGTCGATGATTCCCCAGGCGAGATTGCAGCCGACCGCGCCGATCAGCATGGTGCGGACGTCGTCGCGCCCCGCCTCCGCCACGCCCATCGAGCAGGTGAAGGTCAGCACCATGATCAAGCCGAAGAGGGCTTCCTCGATCCGCTCCACCGGCTGAAGCGCGCGGGCAGTCATCGGCGCCACTCCACCACCTTCGCCGTCGCGCGCAATGGGACCATCGCCCAAGGGC
>DASRTX010000289.1:0-16441 GCA_035655715.1 Myxococcales bacterium
TTCGACATCCGCAAGAACCTGCTCGAGTACGACGACGTGATGAACCAGCAGCGCAAGACCATCTACGGCATGCGCAAGGAGGTGCTGGCGGCGGGCGCCGGCGTGCCGCTGGTCTGGTTCACCGAGGACGCCAAGACCAAGAAGAAGACGCGCCACGAGAAGGTCGTCACCTGGAAGGACCAGGAGGAGCATCTCTACGACCTGATCGAGGACCTGATCATCGAGATCGTCGACGAGGCGGTGCCGCGCGGCAAGAACGACGACTTCGACACCAAGGCGCTGCAGCAGCGCGTGCGCGAGCAGTTCAACATCGACATGAGCTTCGAGGGCGCGCACCCGGACAAGGAGAAGCTGCAGCTCGACGTGTTCAACGTCGCCGAGAAGAGGCTGAAGGCGAAGTTCGAGGCATTGGGCGACGATTTCCGGCTCTATACACAATGGCTCTACCTCAACACCATCGACCAGCTGTGGAAGGATCATTTGCTCCAGATGGATCATCTCCGTCAGGGCATCCACCTGCGCGGGTACGGCCAGAAGGACCCGAAGATCGAATACAAGAAGGAAGGGTTCGAGCTCTTCCAGATCATGAAGGGCCGCATCGGCGCGTCCACGGTGGCCATGGTGATGCGCGTCGAGCCGGTCCAGCAGCAGCAGCCGCAGCAGCCGGCGGCGATGGCCACCCAGGCGCCCGTGCAGGGCCGCGCCAGCGGCACGCTGCCGCCCCTGCCCCAGCGGCGGCAGCAGCAGACCATCGAGACCCACGGCGAGGCGCCCACCGCGTCCGGCGGCCAGGGCGGCACGGTGGTGCAGAACCAGACCGCCCCCATCGTCCGCGCCGGTCCCCGCGTCGGCCGCAACGACCCCTGCCCCTGCGGTTCGGGAAAGAAATACAAGAAATGCCACTTGCCGACGGAGCAGGGCGGAGCGCCGGCGGGGGAATAGGGCTCCGCGATTTTCAGGCGGCTTTTGGGGCCGCCGCCCGCGGAGCGCGCGGGATGAAAAGCGCGACCGGGCAGGGCGCGCAGCGGAGCACGTACTCGACGGTGTTGCCGAGGAAGGTGCGCCGGCCGAGAAGCTGGGGCATCGCGCCCAGCACGATCAGGTCGGCCTTCATCTCGCGGGCGGATTCGACGATGGTCCGCGCCGCCGAGGTGGACCAGCGGACGTGCGCGTCCACGTTGACGCCCTGCTGGGCGCCCATTGCCGCCACGTCGGTGACCACGCGCATGCCTGCCGCTTCGCCCTCGTTGCCGGCCTCGCTGCCGCGAAGCTGCGGGTCCACGATGCTGATCGCGGCCAGTTCCGCGGCCGCGGCCTTGGCGTAGAGCATCGCCAGCTCGGTCGCGCCGCGGGCTGCATAGGCGCCGTCGGTGGCCACGAGGACGCGCCGGAAGACGTCGGGGAAGGAATCGCCGGAGAGCAACACCGCGGCGGCGCCGCTCTCTTGCAGCGCGGCGGTGAGGACGCGATTGGCAACCGTGCGGCGCCTGCCGGCGCCGATCACCACCAGGTCGTAGCCGTGTTTGAGCTCTTCGTTCAACGCGTTCGCCGGAGACGGCGAGCGGACGATGCGCGGTTGCAGGTCGGGGACGTGCTCCTCGGCGGCGAATCGGGACAGTGCCTCGCGCGTGTCTTCCTCGGTCGCGGGCTGCCGGCGTTGGGCACCCGCGCCGGCTTTCTCCGGCACCACCGACATGGCCACCATGGTCGCGCCCGGGAGCCGGGCCACCGGCGCGGTCAGACGCATGGCGTGGAAGGAGCGGGGACCTCCGCTGAGCGCCACCAGGATGCGGGGTCCCTCGCGCTTGATCACCGCCTTGTCCTTTTCCGCCTCCTCGTCCAGGCGCTCCGCCTCGCCCTTGCCCGGCCTGGCGCCCCGCACGGCTGCGCGCAGCAGGACCGGCGTGGTGAAGCTGGTGACGATGGGGATGAGGACGATGGCTGCGTAGAGCGTGGGCGTGAGCACGCCCAGATCCATGCCGATGCGCGCCACCACCAGCTCCATCGATCCGCGCGAGCTCATGCCGATGCCCACCGCCAGCGCGGAGGCCAGGCGCATTCCGCCCAGCCGCGCCCCCAGGCCCGCGCCCACCACCTTGCCCACGATCGCGAGGCCGAGGATGGCGGCGGTGATGCCGGCGGGCGGCAGCGAGAGCGTGGTCACCTTGAGGCCGGTGTAGACGAAGAAGATGGGCGCGAAGACGCCGAGAATGACGCTGTCGAGGGAGTCGAGGGTGGCCTGCCGCACGCGCGGCGAAGAGGTGACCAAGAGGCCGGCGATGAAAGCGCCGAAGACGGCGTGGATGCCCAGCTTCTCGGTCAGCGCCGCCAGCGCGAAGGTGAGCACCACGATGGCGCTGGTGGTGGCGTGCTCCAGGGCGTGGCCGCGCTCGATCCAGCCGATCAGACGCCGCACCAGGGGCCGGCCGATGAAGACCGCTCCGGCCACCACCGCGGCGGTGGCGCCCAGCGGCCGCAGCACGGTGCCGGGCGAGACCGACCCGGAGAGCGCGATGCTGGAGACGATGGAGAGCAGCACCCAGCCCACCGTGTCGTCGGCGATGGAGGCGGCGAGAATGATGGCGCCGACGTCGCGGCGGGTGAGCTTGAGGTCGAGCAGCGTCTTGGCGATCACCTTGACCGCCGAGATGGACATCGCGGTGGCGAGGAAGAGGGCAAACACCGTGCGGTCGCTCCCGCGCGGCAGCAAGGACTGCGGCACCCAGTGCGCGAGGCCGAAGCCGGTGACGAAGGGGAGGAGGATCCCCACGGCGCTGGCGAAGAATGCGGCCCGGCCGAGCATCCTGAGCAGGCGCAGGTCGAGCTCGAGCCCGGTGCGGAGGATGAGGAAGATCATCCCCAGCCAGGAGAGCATCTCGAGGAGGTGTTCCTGGGTCTGGTTGGCGGGAAAGATGGCGTGCTGGGCCGCCGGCCAGAGATGTCCCAGGATTGCCGGTCCCAGCAGGATGCCGGCGAGCAGCTCGCCCAGCACGCTGGGCTGGCCCAGCTTGCGCGCCACGCCGCCGAGCAGGCGGGCGGCCGCCAGCATCAACCCGAACTGCAGCAGGAAAATGAAGACGGCGTGCTCGCTCAGGGCGCGCATTCCGATTCAAGGTAAGGACGGCGGTCCCGTCCGCCCCGGCAAGCCCGGTGGGCTGGCGGGGGTGCTGGCCCTTCACCGCCTGCCGGAAGCTGCCGGAAGTGGTGGGCATTTCGGGCTGCCCACACCCCGGGCAGGCGACTTGCACGGGGGCCGCGATCCTGTTAGATCGCGCCTCCCTTTCCGGGAAGGTTCCGGAATGGGCCCGCAGTTCCGCACCACCATTACGCACACCTCCCGATCGAGGCGGGGTTCCCAGGCTCAAAGCCGGGTCCGCATTCGAGATGACGGAGGTGGAGGAGAAAAAACATGGCAGAGAACGTTGAGACCAGCGCAGCACCTCCCACCACACCGCCGCCGGTTCCCGAAGTCATGCAGCAGGCGATGCAGGCCGCGCACGGCATCACCATGCGCCAGCTGCTGGAGGCCGGCGTGCACTTCGGCCACCAGACCAAGCGGTGGAACCCGAAGATGAAGCCGTACATCTTCGGCGCCCGCAACGGCATCTACATCGTCGATCTGCAGAAGACGGTGCGGTTGGCGCGCGAGGCCTTCAAGTTCGTCAGCGACGTCTGCTCGCGCGGCGCCTCGGTGCTCTTCGTCGGCACCAAGAAGCAGGCGCAGGACGCGGTCATCGAGGAGGCCACCCGCTCCGGCCAGTTCCACGTCACCAATCGTTGGCTGGGCGGAACGCTGACCAACTTCAAGACCATCAAGAGCGGCATCGACAGACTCAAGACGCTGGAGAAGATGTCGACCGACGGCACCTTCGAGAAGCTGCCCAAGAAGGAAGTGGCGCTGCTGCAGAACGAGATGGACAAGCTGAAGAAGAACCTGGGCGGCATCCAGGAGATGTCGCGGCTGCCGGGCTGCCTCTTCGTCATCGACCCCAAGAAGGAGCACATCGCCATCCACGAAGCCACACGGTTGGGCATCCCCATCGTCGGCCTGGTGGACACCAACTGCGATCCCGAAGGCATCGAGTACGTGATCCCGGGCAACGACGACGCCATCCGGTCGATCCGGCTCTTCTGCGGCAAGATCGCGGACGCCGCCATCGAGGGCAAGGCGCGCTACCAGGCGCACCACGCCGGCGAGCCGGCGGAGGCGCAGGCCGAGGAAGGTGACGACCGCGACGCGGCCTCCGAGCGCCGCGGACGGCGCGACGGGCGCGGCGGGCGGCGTGACGGCCGCGGCGGGCGCGGGGGTGGCGAGCGCCGTCCGATGCGGACCGAGGTCGTAGAGGCGGCGCCCGGCCCCATCGTGGAGCACAAGCCCACGCTCGCCGTCGAGGCGGAAGAGGCCGGCGTCGGCAGCCCCAGCACCGCCAGCACCGAAGAGAAGGTCTGAGGAGCGATCCGCACATGGCTGAAGTGACGTCGGCGATGGTGAAGGAACTGCGCGAGAAGACCGGCGCGGGGATGATGGATTGCAAGAAGGCGCTGATCGAGAGCGGCGGCGACCTGGACAAGGCCGTCACCTGGCTGCGCGAGAAGGGTCTCGCCACCGCGGGGAAGAAGGCCGGCCGCAGCGCCACCGAGGGCGCCGTGGGCAGCTACATCCACCTGGGCGGCAAGGTCGGCGTGCTGGTGGAAATCAACTGCGAGACCGACTTCACCGCGCGCAACGAGAAGTTCCAGGCGCTGGTAAAGGACGTCGCCATGCACATCGCCTGGGGCAACCCCCAGTATCTGCGCCGCGAGGACGTGCCGGCCGACGTCATCGACCGCGAGAAGAGCATCATCCGCGCGCAGCTTTTGGAACAGGGCAAGGCGGAGGCGATGCTGGAGAAGATCATCCCCGGGAAGATCGACAAGTTCTACAAGGAGAACTGCCTGCTCGAGCAGGCCTTCTTCAAGGACCCGGACGGCAAACGCACCGTGCAGGACGAGCTGAACGCGGCCATCGCGGTGATCGGCGAGAACATGCAGGTGCGCAGGTACACGCGGTACGTGCTCGGCGAGGGACTTGCCAAGGAGACGAAGGACTTCGCGGCCGAAGTCAGCGCGGCCGTCTCCGGTGGCAAGAAGTAGGTCTTCGCCAGCCGATGGTCAGGCGAGGCCCCGATGCGCGAGCGTCGGGGCCTTCGCGTTTCGGGCAACTGGTGAACCAGCCCGTTTTTCAGGGACTTGGCCGCGGCAGTTGGTTCAGCGGGTGAACCGGCTGTTCAGAATCCAACAGATGGTTCACCCGGCTGAACCGCGCCTGCCGCGATCGAGCTGCGTGATACATACGCGTGCCGATGGATGCCTTCCGCGGCGAGGTCGAAGGGCATTTTCGCGCGCTGCGCGACCGCATCGTGGCCCATCTTCAGCAGCTGGAGGGCCCCTCCGCGCAGTTCCAGCGCACCTCCTGGCAGCGCCCCGGCGGCGGCGGCGGGGAGATGAGCGAGCTGCGCGGCGAGCTCTTCGAGAAGGGCGGCTGCAACTTCTCCGCGGTGCACGGCCCGGCTTTTCCCGCCGCACCGCCGGGGGCCTCGCCGGGCTCCCACGGCGAGGAGATCCGGCCGCCGCAGCAGGCGGAGCTGGCCGGCAAACCCTTCTTCGCCACCGGCGTGTCGTTGGTGATGCACCCGAAGAATCCCTTCGTGCCGGTGGTGCACATGAACGTGCGCTATCTGGAGGTGGGCGACGTTTCCTGGTTCGGCGGGGGAATGGACCTGACCCCGTTCGCGCCGTTTCCCGAAGACACGGAGCACTTCCACGGCGTGCTGCGGGACACCTGCGGTCCAGATCGCTACGCGCGCTTCTCGCAGTGGGCGCGGGAGTACTTCTTCATCGCGCACCGCCACTCCGAACGTGGCGTGGGCGGCGTCTTCTTCGACTACCTGCGCGGCAGGGAACAGTGGGACTTCGCGCGCAAAGTGGGAGATGCTTTCCTCCCCGCCTACGCTCCCCTGGTGGAGCGCCGCCGCGCGACGCCCTGGACCGAGGCAGACCGCGCGGCGCAGCTGCGCTGGCGGGGCCGCTACGTGGAGTTCAACCTGATCTACGACCGCGGCACCATCTTCGGCCTCAAGAGCGGCGGCAATGTGGACGCCATCTTCATGAGCCTCCCGCCGCTGGTGAGCTGGTAGGCCAGGACTCGCCGTTGTGCAGGATCACCCAGCCACGCAAAGGCTGCTGCGCGCGCAGCTTCGCCTCCGCCTCGCCGTCGGCCTCGTCGCCCTGCCGGAAAGTACCGAAATGGATGGGGATGCTGGTGCGCGCCCGCAGCGTGCGCGCCGCGATCACCGCGTCGCGCGCGTCCATGTGCACCGGCGCGAAGAGCGCGCGCGGCAGCCCGGGGGCGATGGGCAAGAGAGCCAGCCGCGGAGCGCCGAAGCGATCGGCGATCTCCTGGAAGTGAGGCCCGTACCCTGTGTCTCCGGCGAAGTAGACGTCCCCGGCGGCGGAGCGAAGCACGAAACCCAGCCAGAGCCGCGCGTTGCCGTCGCACCCGCCGCGCCGGCAGTTGTGCCGCGCCGGCACGCCCCAGACGCGCAGCCCTGCGGCAGGAGTCCACTGCCACCAATCCAGCTCCGTGACGTGCTCCACCCCGAACGACCGCAGCAGCGCGGCCTGCCCCAGCCCGGCCACGATGCGCGGGTGGTGCGCGGCCTGCAGCCGCTGCAGCGTGGGGATGTCCATGTGGTCGTAGTGGTCGTGGCTGATCAAGACCAGGTCGACGGGCGGCAGGTCTTCGAAGCGCAGACCGGGCGGCCGATGGCGCTCGCGGGCGATGTACGGCACCGGCCCGGCGATCTCCCCCCAGATGGGATCGGTGAGGATGTTCACACCGTCCATCTGGATGAGAACGGTCGCATGGTTGACGAAGGTCACGCGCAGTTCCCCCGCGCCGACGCGGTATGGAGGGCGAGGCGCCGGCGGCAGGTCCACGAAGGCCGGCCAACGTCCGGGAAGCCGGCTCGTGCGCCAGGAGATCAGGTCGGAGAACCGCGGCTCTCCGGGCACCTGGTTGTGGAATTGTTCCCCATCGAAGTGGTCGGTGGGGTGTCCGCGCCAGCGCGGCCCGGAGAACTCGCAGCAGCCCGCCGCGAGCAGTGCGATGAGGAACGCGCGCACGCGGCCCCCATGGTACAACGCCGCGCACATGGCCGATCAGCTCGATGAGCTCGCGGCGATCATCGCCGAGAAGGCGCTGCAGCGGCTGCGCGGCGAGCGGCCGCACCCCGCCGCGCACCCGCCCGCGGTCACCCCCGCCGCCGAGCCCAAGGAGTGCAACATCGACGGCTGCTCGCCCTGCGAGGAGAAGCTGATGTGCAGCGCCCGGGAGCTGTACGACGTGGGGACAGCGCGCCTGACGCCCTTGGCCATCCGGACCAGCCGCGACCTGGCGCCGTACATCGATCACACCCTGCTCAAACCCGATGCCACCCGCGACGACCTGATCAAGCTCTGCGACGAGGCGCGCAAGTACGGGTTCGCCACCGTCTGCGTGAACTCGTCCAACGTGCCACTCTGCGCGCGCCTGTTGCAGGGCTCGAGCACCAGGCCCATCGCGGTGGTGGGCTTTCCGCTCGGCGCCGCCACCACCTCTGCCAAGGTGTTCGAGGCGCGCGAGGCCGTCCGCGCCGGCGCGGCCGAGATCGACATGGTGATCAACATCGGCCAGCTCAAGGCCAGGAACTACGCCTACGTGCAGTGCGACATCCGCGAGGTGGTGGCGGCGGCGAAGCCCCGGCCCGTCAAGGTCATCCTCGAGACCGGCGCGCTGACCCGCGACGAGAAGGTGATCGGCTGCGCGCTCTCCAAGGCGGCCGGCGCCGCTTTCGTGAAGACCAGCACCGGCTTCGGTCCCGGCGGCGCCACCGCCGAGGACGTGGCGCTGATGCGGCAGGTGGTGGGCGACGACGTCGGCGTGAAGGCGAGCGGCGGCGTCCGCACCACCGCCGACGCGCAGAAGATGGTGGAGGCCGGCGCGAATCGGCTGGGGGCCAGCGCCAGCGTGGCCATCGTCACCGGCGTCAGCGCTGTCAGCGGCGGAAAATACTGAGCCATGGGACGCTTCGTGGTGGTGGTGATCGATTCCTGCGGCGCGGGCGAGCTGCCCGACGCGGCGGCCTACGGCGACGCGGGGGCGAACACGCTGGCCAACTGCGCGCGCAAGGTCGGCGGCCTCGAGCTACCGGTACTCCAGAGCTGGGGACTGGGCAACGTCACCGCCATCGACGGGTGCCCCCCCGCCGCAAGTCCAAAGGCTGCCTTCGGCCGGATGGCCGAACAATCGCAAGGCAAGGACACCACCACGGGCCACTGGGAGATGATGGGCGTCCTGCTGGAGAAGGGGTTCACCACCTTCCCGCAGGGCTTTCCGCCCCAGTTGCTGGACGAGTGGCTGCGCCTCTCCGGCGCGCCCGGCTACCTGGGCAACAAGACCGCCAGCGGGACGGTGATCCTCGACGAGCTGGGCGAGGAACACCTCAAGACCGGCCATCCGATCGTCTACACCAGCGCGGACAGCGTCTTCCAGATCGCGGCGCACGAGGAGAAGGTGCCGCTGAAGACGCTCTACGCCTGGTGCGAGGCGGCCCGCGCCGTGGGAAAGCCCTATGGGCTCGCGCGGGTGATCGCCCGACCCTTCGTCGGTCCGGGCGCAGGCCAGTTCAAGCGCACCTACAACCGGCACGACTTCTCCCAGCCGCCGCCCAGGGGCACGGTCCTCGATCTGCTCGCGGACAAGGGCGTGCGCACCGTGGGCGTGGGCAAGATCCCGGACATCTACGACAACCACGGCATCGCCGAATCGGTGCACACCGAGGGCAACGCCGACGGACTGCGCAAGACCGCCGACATCCTGGGCACGCTGGACTCGGGGTTCCTCTTCGTCAATCTGGTGGACACCGACATGCTCTACGGCCACCGCCGCGATCCGGGGGGCTACGCCGGCGCGCTGCGCGAGATCGACGCGGCGCTGCCGGGAATCGCCGCCAGGCTGCGCAAGGAAGATCTCCTGGTGCTCACCGCCGACCACGGCAACGATCCCACCTTCCCCGGCACCGATCACACGCGCGAGTACGTGCCGCTGATCGCCCACGCGCCCGGCCGTTCCGGCGCCGACCTGGGCGTGCGCGAGAGCTTCTGCGATCTGGGCGCCACGGTGGCGGAATATTTCGGCGTGCGCGCGCCGCGCGGCAGGAGCTTTCTCGGGGCCATCGGCTGATGGGCGCATCCGACGACCAGAGACCGGTCCTCGAGGCGCTCTTCAAGTTCAGCCACGGCCACCGCGTCCGCTACGACGAAGTGGATGCGCAAGGCATCGTGGGCAACGCCAGCTGGCTCAACCTGCTCCAGCTCGGGCGCATCGAGTACCTGCGCTACATCGGCCTGATGCTGGAGGGCGGCGCGCGCTCGCCGGTGCAGCCGGTGGTGCGGCACGCGTCCGTCGATTACCTGGCGCCGGCGCGCTTCGACGATCCGCTGGCCATCCGCGTGCGCATCGCCCAACTGGGCCTTCGCAGCGCCCGCCTCGAGTACCTGGTGGACAACCTCGAGACCGGGCTGCGGCCGCTGGCCGGCCAGACGGTCATCGTCTGCGTGGAGCTGGCCAACATGCGCAGCATGCCGTGGCCCGAGGTCTGGCGGCAGCGCGTGCGGGAGTTCGAAGGCGAGAACCTGATCGTGGGCCAGGGTTGACCTACCGGCCCTCCGGGTCGTACGGGACGCCGTCCGCCGCCGGCGCCCGGGTCCTGCCGATCCCCAGCGCCAATACCAGCAAAGTGAGCGCGTAGGGCAGGGCGAGGAACACGCCCTCCAGACGTAGATCCGCCGCGTGCAGCGAGAAAGAGAGCTGGCGCTGCGCCGCGTCGGCGGCCGCGAAGAAGAAGGCGGCCCCGGCCGCCCCCAGCGGCGTCCACTTGCCGAACACCATCGCGGCCAGCGCCATGAAGCCCTGGCCGGCCGGCATGCGCGCGTCGAACTGGCCGAGGATGCCCACGGAGAGCACCGCGCCGCCCAGGCCCGCCAGCACGCCGCTGCCCAGCACGCAGGCCGCGCGCAGCGGCAGCACGCGCACGCCCAGCGTGGCGGCGGCTCGTGGGTGCTCGCCCACCGCGCGCACGCGCAGTCCGGCTGGCGCGTAGGAGAGCCAGACATGGAACAGCACCGGCACGATCAGGGCCGCATAGGCCATCGCAGTGTGCCCATAGCGATCGCGCGGCAAGGCGGGAGCCGGCGGGCTCACTCCGGGAGACCCATAGACGGCTTGCAAGAGATACGTGACGAGGCCGAGCGCGACCAGGTTGAGCGCGATGCCGCTCACCACCTGATCGGCGCGGAAGCGCAGGGAGAGCAGCGCGTGCACGCCGGCGGCGGCAGCGCCGGCCAGCCCGCCGCAGAGCAGCCCCAGCCAGGGAGATCCGGTGGAGATGCTCCCCGCCGCCGCGGCGAAAGCGCCGAAGCGCATCATTCCTTCGAGCCCGATGTTCACCACGCCGGCGCGCTCGCTGAGCACGCCTCCGAGGGCGGCGAAGACCAGCGGCGGCGCGAAATCGAGGATCAGGTTCACGGCTGCACCGTGGGAACCGGAGGCGCGCTGGCGGCCGGGGCGCTGCTGCCGCGCAGGCGCGCCAGCAGCGGCTGGAAGATCCGAGGCGCGGCGACCATCAGCACCGCGAGTCCCTGGATCAGCTCGGCGAAGCTGGGGTGGATGCCGACCAGCTGCAGCCGGGTGGCCCCGGCGCGGAGCGCCCCGAAGAAGAGCGCCGCCAGCGTGGTCCCCGCCGCCGTGCCGCCGCCCACCAGCGCCACCGCGATTCCGTCGAACCCGTAACCGGTCCGGAAGACGCCTGGGTATTTGTGCTCGGTGCCGAGGATGAGCAGCGCGCCGGCCAGTCCAGCCAGCGCTCCGGAGAGCGCCATCGCCTCGCAGATGCGGCGGCCGGCGGGGATGCCGCTCGCGTGGGCCGCGTCCCGGCTGGCGCCTACCGCCCGCCATTCGAATCCCCGGCGCGTTCGCGTGAGCAGGAACCAGACGCAGGCCGCGATCAGCAGCGCGAGCGGGAACCCCAGGTCGAGCCGGCTCCCCGGCAGGGGGCGCGGCAGCCAGGCGGCACGCGAGACGGGCTCGGTACCGGCGATGCTGATGGAGGCGCCTCCTCCAGCCGCCGCGAGTGGACCGGCCACCAGCCAGCCATGCACGAGATGGATGGCCACCCAGTTGAGCAGGATGGTGCTGATCACTTCGTGCACGCCGCGGCGCACCTTCAGCCATCCCGGCAGCGCCCCCCAGGCTGCGCCCGCCAGCGCCGCCGCCACGAGGCTGAGCGGAAGCGCGAGCGGGCTGTCGAGGCGCCCCGCCACGGCGGCGGCGAGCCCGCCCCAGATGAGCTGCCCCTCGCCGCCGATGTTGAACAGGCCCACCGTGAACGCCACCGCCACCGAGAGGCCGGTCAGCACCAGCACGGCCGACTTGATGGCCGTCTCACCCAGCGGCCCGGGGCCTCCCAACGCCCCGGAGAGCAGGTCGCCGAATCCGGCCAGCGCATCCCGCCCCGAAGCCGCGATGGCGACGAAGCTGACCAGCAGGGCCAGCGCGATGGCCAGAACCGCGCCCCAGAGCGGATCGCGCGCCGGCGCAAACAGGCGTGCCCGCAGATCAGGCACGCGCCGCCTCCTGGCCCAGCATCATGCGGCCAAGCACGTCGTCGCTGGTGTCCGGAGGCACCTCGCCGGTTGCGGCGCCGTCGAAGAGCACGAGGATGCGATCGCTGACGGCGCGCAGTTCGTCGAGATCGAGGGAGACGACGAGGACGGCGGCGCCGGCATCGCGGGCGGCGCGGAGAGCGCCATGAACGCGCCGGGTGGCGCCGATGTCGAGGCCGCGGGTGGGGTGGACCGCGACGACCAGGCGCGGCGGCGCGCCGCCCAGGAGCTCGCGCGCCGCCACCAGCTTCTGCTGGTTGCCGCCGGACAGGTCGGCGGTGCGGGCGAGTGGATCCTGCGGCCGCACGTCGAAGGCGGAGATCAGGTCGCGCGCCTTCTGCCGCCGCCCCTCGACGTCGATGCGCAGGCCGCGGCTGTAGGGAGGACGGCGGTGGTGGCCGAGGGCGAGGTTCTCCTCGACGCTGAGGGGCAGACAGAGGGCGCGGCGGTGGCGGTCCTCGGGGAGGTGCGCGACGCCCGCGCCGCGGGCGCTGGCCGGGGTGTGAAAGAACGCCGCGTCGCCTGCCAGCGAGAGCCCGCCGGAGGCGTCGCGCAGGCCGGTGAGCACCTCCGCCAGCTCGGCCTGGCCGTTGCCGTCCACGCCGGCGACGCCGAGGATCTCGCCGGCGGCGATGTGGAAGGAGAGCCCGCGGAGCGCGGGGCGGCCGCGGGAGGACTGGCAGGAGAGGTCGCGTACTTGGAGAAGCGTGTCGGACTCGCGCGGCGCGCTTCGCGCCGGGCGGGGCCGCGGAGCCCCGATATAAGCGGCGTCGTCGGCGGTGGCCGCTTCCCGCGGCGCTCCCATCACCGCCTCCGCCAGCTGGCCCGCGTCGGTCTGGCCCCGCGGCGTCACCTGCACCAGCTTTCCACGGCGGAGCACGGCGATGCGATCGGCCACCGCCAGCACCTCGCGCAGCTTGTGGGAGATGAAGATCACCGCCCGCCCGTCGGCAGCAAGCGCGCGCGAGGTGCGCACCAGATCGTCGGCCTCGCGCGGCGAGAGCACCGCCGTGGGCTCGTCGAGGATGAGCACCTTGGCCCCGCGCCAGAGCTGCTTGACGATCTCCACCCGTTGCTGCGCCGCCACACCCAGCGACTCCACCTCTGCGTCCACGTCCAGCGAAAGCCCGAACCTCTCCGCGGCCTGGGCCACCTCGCGCCGCGCGCGCCGCCGATCGATGAATCCCAGCAGCCGCGGCTCGCGTCCGAGCACCACGTTTTCCCAGACGCGGAGCGGCCCCACCAACATGAAGTGCTGGTAGACCACGCCGATGCCGGCGTCGATGGCGAAGCGAGGATTGCCCGCGGGCAGATCCTGGCCGAACGCGCGCACCGTTCCGGCGTCCGCCGCGTAGAGTCCGCAGGCCACCGAGATCAGCGTGGACTTGCCGGCGCCGTTCTCGCCCACCAGCGCCAGCACCTCGCCCGGCGCCACCTCCAGGGAGACCCCGTCCACCGCCGCCACCCCGCCGAACCGCTTGACGATGCCGGAGAGCTCCAGCGCCTTCACGGACGGGCCGCCGCGAACTTCGCCAGCTCGTCCATGGTCGCGGGCACTCCCAGGGAGCCGGAGACGATCTGCGCGCGCGCCTTCTCCACTTCCGCGAGCGCGGCTTCGCGCTGCGCCTTGGGCACCAGGTCGCCCACCGGCGAGAGGCCCACGCCGCCTTCCTTCAACCCCATCACCACGTCGCCGCCCGAGAACTTGCCCTCGAGCACGTCCTTCACGGCCAGGTACACCGCCACGTCCACGTGCTTCACCATGCTGGTCAGCACGTTCCTGGGCGCCACGTGGGCCATGTCGCTGTCCACGCCGATGACCAGCCTGCCGGCCTGCTGTGCGGCCTTGATCACGCCCAGGCCGTCGAGCCCCGCCGCCTCGAAGACGATGTCGCAGCCGCGCCCGTAGAGGTCCTGCCCCACCTCCACGCCTTTCTTCTCGTCGTCGAAGGTGCCGGTGTACGCCACCAGGACCTCGGCGCCCGGGTTGACCGCTCGCACTCCCGCGCGGAACCCGGCCTCGAACTTGCGGATGAGCGGCAGCTGCATGCCGCCCACGAAGCCCAGCTTGCCGCTGGTCAGCTTTCCCGCCAGCACGCCGGCGAGGAAGCTTCCCTCGTTCTCGCGAAACACCAGCGCGCGCACGTTGGGTACCACGGTGGGCTTGCCGTGCGCGTCCAGCACCGGGCTGTCGATGAGCAGGAAGCGCGCGTTGGGGTTGCGGGCGGCCACCGCGCGCGTGGCGGGCTCCATCATGAAACCGACGGCGATCACCAGCTCGGATCCCTGATCCACCAGGAGTTGGAGATTGGGCTCGTAGTCCTCCTGCGCCTTGCCGGAGAGCACCAGGGGGGGCGGGATGGGGAGCTTGGGGAAGCCGCGCTCGCGCAGGTCGGCGGGCAGCGCGGCGGCCACCTCCGCGTCGCTGAGCGGCTCGTAGCCACGGGTCGTATAGCGCTGTCCCGCCGCCATGATCTCCAGGCCGCGGAGCGCGCCGTCGTTGAAGGACTGGTCGCCGCGGCCGCCCACGTCGAGCGCCAGCCCGACGGTGTGGGCGGCCTGCTTCCTCTTGCACGCGACGAGCGAGATGCAGATACAGAGCAGAACGCGCGCGAGTTTCATGGCGGCGCACTCTATCAGGGAGACGCGGCGGGAGTTGCGGCGATGGCCGCGCCCGCCGCGCCGGGTCCCTTGACGATGCGGCCGCCCTTCACCACCAGCGACACGCGCTCCACCGCGGCGGGATCTTGCAGCACGTCCCCCGGCACGGCGATGACGTCGGCCAGGTATCCGGGCGCGAGCTTGCCGATGCGGTCCTCCATCTGCAGCAGCTTCGCGTCCACCACCGTGCCGGCCTGTAGCGCCTGCGCGGCCGGCAGGCCGTTCTTCACCATCAGCGTCACCTCGTGCGTGTTGAAGCCGTGGTGCGACACGCCGCTGTCGGTGCCCAAGCCGATGGTCACGCCCATCTTCGCCGCGGCCTGGAAGGTCTTCGCCAGCGAGCCCGCCGCCTCCAGCGCCTTCTGCGCGATGACGGGCGGCAGCTTGTGCTCCTTGGCGCGCCGCTCCACGTCCTCCACCGCCATCAGCGTGGGCACGTACACCACGCCCCGCCGCTTCATCTCCGCCAGCGTGTCCTGCTTGAGGAAGGAGCCGTGCTCGATGGAATCCACGCCGGCGGCGATGGCGATCTTGGCGGCGGCGTCGCCGTGACAGTGGGCCGCGGCCTTCTTCTTCCAGAGATGCGCCTCGTCGACGATGGCGGCCGCCTCGTCGGCGGTGAGTTGCGGCACGTCCACCGGATCGGTGAGCGAGAGCACGCCGCCCGAGACCATGAACTTGATCACGTCGGCGCCATACTTGAGCTGCCAGCGCACGGCGTCGCGGCACTGATCGGCGCCGGCGCAGATGCCCTCGCGCACCCCGCGCGGCGCGATGTGCCAGGGTGGCGCCGGCGAGCCGTCGGCGTGGCCGCCGCGCGAGCCGATGGCGTGCTCCGCCACGACCAGCCGCGGCCCTTCGGCGAAGCCCAGCTCGATGCCGCGCTTGAGCCCGTAGTCGGCCAGCCCGGCGGCTCCCAGCACTCGCGCGGTGGTGATGCCGCCCAGCAGGGTGCGCTTGGCGTACGTGCGCGCGATCAGCGTCTCCTCGGTGGGGAAGGCCATCAGCCGCTCGACGTAGGCCTTGGCGAAGTCGTCCTGCGATTCGCCGGTGATGTGTACGTGGGCGTCGATCAATCCGGGGAGCAACGTCGCGTTGCCTGCGTCGATGACGGGGATCCCTGCCGGCGCCTCGCCGCCCACCTGGGCGATGCGCTCTCCATCCACCACCACCAGGCCCGGCGAGATCAGCGTTCCCCGCTCGGAGTCGAAAAGGTGTGCCGCGCGCAAGACGTACTTCTTCGCGGGCTCGGGCACCACGCCACGCTTGAACACCTGCCCGCCCTTCATCACGAAGGAGACGTGCTCGACGGCGCCGATGTCCCGCAGCGGATCGCCCGGCACCGCGACGATGTCGGCCAGCTTGCCCTTCTCCAGCACGCCCGCGTCCAATCCCAGCAGCTCCGCGTCGACCAACGTGGCGCTCTGCAGCGCCTGCGCCGGCGACATGCCCCACTTCACCAGCCAGGTGAGCTGCTCCGGGTTGGTCTTGCCGTGGAGGCCCACGCCGGCGTCGGTTCCGAAGGCGATGCGCACGCCGGCCTTCTGCGCGTTCTTGATCATCTCCGGCCAGGCCTTCCCCGCCGCCACTGCCTTGGCGACGATGGGCGGCGGGAACTTCTTCTCCAGGCCGGCAGGCGGGCCCTTCGGATCGAAGATCGGCCCCGGCATGAGGAAGACGCCCTTGCGCTTCATCAGGGCAAGCGTGTCCGGCTTGAGGAAGGTGCCGTGCTCGATGGAGTCGACGCCGGCCTGGATGGCCATCTTCGCCGGCGTGTCGCCGTGGCAGTGCGCCGCCGCCTTGCGGCCCCAGGCGTGCGCCTCCTGCACGATGGCGTCCATCTCCGCCTGGCTGAGCTGCGGGTTGTCCACCGGGTCGGCCAGCGAGAGCACGCCGCCCGAGGCCATGAACTTGATCACGCCGGCGCCGTACTTGACCTGCCAGCGCACCGCCGCGCGGCACTCGTCGGGGCCGTTGCAGATGCCGTGCTCCACGCCGTAGGTGGGAACGGTGTCGGGCGGATACGGGTCGAGATCCG
>DASRTX010000290.1:0-15679 GCA_035655715.1 Myxococcales bacterium
ACCAGGAATGGATCGACGTCGCGAGCGCAGGCCGGACGCTGAAAGTCTTCGTCGTCCACCCGGAAGCGAAGGGCAAGATGCCGGCCGTCCTGATCATCCACGAGAACATGGGCCTCACCGACTGGGTCCGCGATCTCGCCGACCAGTTGGCCGCGGCCGGGTACCTCGCAGTCGCTCCCGAACCAACCGGCCCGATCTGGCGGCGGCCTTCGTCTTCTACGGTCCGCCGCCCGACGACGTGACGAAGATCCACGCGCCCGTCTACGGCTTCTACGGCGGCGACGACGCGCGCATCGGCGCCACCATCGAAGGAACGAAGCAGTCGATGAAGAAGGCGGGCAAGACGTTCGAGCCGGTGATCTACGATGGCGCCGGACACGGATTCATGCGCGCGGGCCAGGCGCCCGACGCGAGCGAGGCGAATCGCAAGGCGCGCGACGAAGCGTGGCGCAGGTGGACGGCGCTGCTGCGGAAGCTGTGAGGATTGCCCGGACCGGAGGCGGCCACCGGGTTCAACCGCCGCCGGTGCCAGCAGCCGGCGCGAGCGGTCGGGTCCGGAACATGAAATATGCCGGCAAACCCGTGAGCAGGAGCCCCGCTCCGAGCGCCGTGTCGCGCGGGTCGGCGGCGATTGTCGCCACCAGCAGCAGCGCAGCGAAGGCGACGAAGAGCGCCGGCACGACGGGGTATCCCCAGACACGATAAGGCCGGGGCAGGTCGCGCCGCTTCCGCAGCGCGAAGACGGCCAGTCCGCCCAGCGCGTAGAAGAGCCAGGAGGCGAAGAGACAGCTGGTGAGCAGCTGATCGAACCTGCCGGTGAAGACGAACGCCACCGAGACCGCGCCCTGCGCCCAGAGCGCGTTGGCCGGCGTCAAGAAGCGCGGGTGCACGCGGCCGATGGGCTTCCAGAAGAGCCCGTCCGCGGCCATCGCGTAGAAGACGCGCGCCCCCCCGAGGATGTTGCCGTTGAGCGCCCCGAAGGTGGCGATCACCACCATCGCGGCCGCGAGGTCCGCGCCGCGCGCCCCGAGCAGCGCCCGCGCGGTATCGGCGGCGACCAGCGGCGAGGCGGCCACGCCAGAGGTGCCCAGGACGTGGAGATATGCGCCGTTGATGGCGAGATAGAGCACGGTGACGATGGCGATCGAGAGCAGCGCCGCCAACGGCAGGTTGCGCGCGGGGTCCTTCACCTCGCCGCCGATGTAGCTGACGGTGATCCATCCATCGAACGCGAAGAGCGGGCCGATCAGCGCGGCGCCGAGCGTGGCGAGGCCAGGAAGCGCGGCCGGTGCCGCAGAGATCTCCGGCTTGCCCGGAGCGAGGAAGGCGATCGCGATGAGCCCCGCCATCACGGCCAGCTTGGCGAAGGTGGCGATGTTTTGCGTCAGCACACCCTGCCGGACACCCAGCACGTTCACCGCCGTCAGCGCGGCCACCGCGGCGCTGCCGACGAGCTGGGCTCCGAGGGGAGAGAGGGCGAGGAAATGGCCCAGGTAGCTGGCGAAGGCCACACCAACGGCGGCGATGCCGGCGGTCTGGATGACCACGAAGAGCGCCCACCCGTACTGGAAGCCCCAGAACGCTCCGAACGCTTCGCGCAGGTACACGCAGAGTCCCCCAGCGCGCGGCAGCGCCGCTCCCAGCTCGGCGATGGTGAGCGCGCCGGCCAGTGAGAAGAGGGCCGCCACTCCCCAGGCCGCGAGCTGAAGCGCGGGTTGGGGCAGCGCGCGCGCCACGTCGCTGGCGGTGAGGAAGACCGCCGAGCCCACCATCACGCCGACGTTCACCAGCGTGGCGTCGAGCAGCCCCAGCGAGCGGCGCAGGTCGGTCATTCGACCAGGCCGGCGAGGAGGCGATGAAAGTGATGCACGCCCGCCTCGCGCGAAGGCGAATAGCGCCCGCGGTCGTAGAGCCTGGCGCGCACGCCTTTCTGCACCTGCTCCACGATCTCGTCGTCTTCCTGCTCGACCCGATCGAGCGATCCTCCGGCGCCGCTGCCCACGCGAGAGGGATCGGAGACCCAGGTGCGGTAGAGGATGCGGGTGCGATCCACCGCGCGGGGGACCACGACGTTCACCGAAAGCCCCCACGGATAGAAATTCAGCATCGTGTTGGGGAAGAGGAACACGTACCAGGCGGCGACGTTGGTACCTTCGAACGCATCGCCCGGCGCGGCCGCTTCGGCGATCTGCACGCACGACCAGGGATGGAGCTCCACCCGGTAGGTCCCGTAGTCGATGGTCTTCGCCAGCGCGGCGTGGACGAAGGGGACGTGGAAGCCTTCCAGGTAGTTGTCGCAGTAGAGGGCCCAGTTGGCGGCCACGTCGTAGCTGCGCGATCCGGTGAGCTCGAACCTCCGGCCCAGGTGCGCGCGGGCAGGCGCGACGAGCTCGTCGAACTTGCAGAAGGGATCGATGGCAGCGAACACCAGCGGCCCAAGCTCGCCCAGCTGGATGCGCGGCAGATCGTCGGCAGGGGAGGGAAAGCCCTCGACGCCTTCGAACTCCGGCATCGCCACGAACTTACCGTCGAGGCCGAACCTGCGGCCGTGATACCGGCAACGGAGCTGCTGCGCCGCGCCCGCCGCGGTGCAGAGCAGGTTGCCGCGGTGGGTGCAGACGTTGGACATGCCGCGCAGCACACCGGCCGCGTCGCGGGCGAGCAGGAGCGGCTCGTCGACGCAGCCGCCGAGGAGCGGGAAGGGCACCACCGTCCCCGGCCGTGCGGCCTGTTCGGCGCCGTCCACCAGCTGCCAGCTGCGCGCGAAGACGCGCTCGCGGATGCGCTCGAACATGGCCGCATCGCGATAGAACGCGGCAGGCAGGGTCCGCGCGCGCCGGATGTCGGCATCGATCACCGCGCCATCGTCGCACGGATTCGCCGCCGGGGCGCTACGCCTTGTCGAGGTCCCAGAGCGCCACGTTGGCATCGTGGCGGACCCACATGCCGCATCCCAGCGAGACAAACCCGCGGCGCAACTGGCGGCGGTACCAGCTGCCCGGGCGCACCCACGGCGTCCGATCCGTGGCGGTGCGGTTGCAGTTGTGCTTCCAGTCTTCCTCGGTGAGCGCGCCGAAGTAGAGCGCGCCGCGGCAGAGCCGAGAGAGGTTCTCGATTCCGCGCCGCGCCCGGGCGTCGTCCATGTACTGGAAGACGTCGTAGCAGACGATCAGATCGAAGCGCCGCCGCGGCCGGAACTCCTCGATGGAGCCGCACCGCCAGCCGTATCGCGCGCAGAGGTAATCGCTGGCGTCGAGCCCGACGTACTTGGCGCGCCGGAACGCGCCCAGCAGCGGGCCGCGCAAGGAGCCCGTGCCGCAGCCCGCGTCGAGGATGCTCCGCACCGGGATGTCCAGGTACCGCATGCAGGCCGCAATCAGCCGCGCGCGGGCCTGCGTCTCCGCGCGCGTCGTCACCGCCGTCCTGGGGTCCAGGTAGAATCGCTCGTAGTAGGCTTGGTCGAATGCCATCGCCGCCGCCACCTCTATTGGACGAGGAGTCGCAACCCTGATGCCCCTCTTCGGCGGATGCTACTCCTTCGGGCGCTTTCTTCCTCTCGCCGCAGTGCTGTTGGCAGCGGCGGCCCGTGCCGAAGAGCCGGCGGCGGCCATCCCCGGCGGACATCTCTACCTGGGCCCGAGCTTGCAACTGATCTACGCCGGCGGCGCTTCTCCGGGGGGCGCGGCCGGACTGCAGATGGCGTACGACTTCGGTGACTGGATTGTCGGCGCTGACGCATCCGCCGGCATCCTTCGGACTCCGACGTACTTCCTGAGCAGCCTGGAGACTACGTCTACAACTTCGTCGGCCTGAACCTGGGTTCTTCCTCTGAAGGCCTCGGCTACATCCGCTGCGCGATGGCGAGGATGTTTCCCTCGCTGTCCTTGAACCAGGCCGTGCGCGCCTTGGGATGGTAGTTGATGCCGTTCACGGTCTTCAGGCCGGGCTGGTCGTACTCCTCGAACACCACGCCCTTCGCCCGCAGCGCCGCCACCTCGGCCTCAACATCCTTCACGCCCCAGAAGGCGACGCTGGCCTTGGAGGTGCCGGCGCCCGCGGACCTGTACATGAAGAAGACCGTGCCTTGGCCGCAGGCGTAGAAGACGCCCTCGGCTCCATAAACCTCTTTGGGCGCGAACCCCAGCTTCTCCTCGTAGAACTTGCGCGCACGGTCCATGTCGGCGACCGGCACATAGGGAACGATCGGGGCATCTCGAAGCATTGGATTCTCCTCGCGATGCGCCCTTCAAAGCAGATTTGCCGATGCATGCCTACCTTTTTGCCGTCTCTCTGCCGGAGGCTTCGACATGCGACGCAGCCAGCATCTTCTCTCACTCGCAGCGGTCCTTTTCACCGTAGTGGCAGGCAGAGGAGACGCCGCCACCCCGCCCAGCGGCAGCATCGGCCCGGCCGCCGGCTCGCTCTCCTGGAGCTTTGGCCCGGTGGTGGCGGGGCAGTTCACCGACGCCGGCATCGAGGACACCTGTCCTCCGGGCGTCTGCGACAACTTCGATCTCACCGTCTCGCTGCCGCAGCCCGCCGGCACGTTCTATGTCGCCAATACGGCAACGCTCACCGTCCATTACGAATGGACCAGCTCCGCGCCCACCGACATGGACGTCTTCGCCATCAGTCCGACCGGCGCGCACTACGGGCCGGGCTCTCCCGACGGCACCGTCACCGGCCCGGGCTTCTCGGACATCGTCATCACCGATCCCGTCGACGGCCTCTGGCACGTGCGCGAGACGGCGGCGCTGGTGCCGGTGCCCACGGCCGCTTCTGCGACGGTGACGTTCAGCGTGGCGGCTCGCACCAGCCCGCCCGACCCCAAGCTGCGCAAGGGCACGCCCACCTATTCCATCTACGCGGCGCCCGAGGACATCGCGCCCTCGCTGGGCTCCTCGAACGCGGGGCAGCACGGCGCGGGCGAGCCGTCCATCGGCGTAAACTGGAAGACCGGCGCCACCTTCATCGAAGCGGGCAACCACACCTTGCGCGTGCTCTTCGACGCCGCCGGCAACGCCACCTGGGCGGACAAGCGCTCGCCGTTCGCGCGCGTGTCCCTCGACCCCATCCTCTGGGCGGACAGCGCCAACGGGCGCGTCTTCGAATCGCAGCTCGACGGGGCCTGCAGCACCACTTCCTTCACCGAAGACGACGGTGAGACCTGGACGCCGACCGAGGGCTGCGGCACGCCGGCGGGGCCTGACCACCAGACGCTCGGCGGCGGTCCGTACGCCAATCCGCGGCCCGTCACCAAAGTGAATGCCTATCCCAACGCCGTCTACTACTGCTCGCAGGGAATCGTCGACGCCATCTGCGCGCGCAGCGACGACGGCGGCGTCACGTTCGGCCCGGGCGTGCCCATCTACAACCTGACCCAATGCGGCGGCCTGCACGGCCACGTCCGCGTCGGGCCGGACGGCGCCGCGTATGTTCCCAACGCGAGCTGCGGCACGCAGCAGGGAGTCGCCGTCTCCACCGACAACGGGATCAGCTGGACGGTGCGTCCGGTCACCCGCTCGCGCGCGTATCGCAACGGTGGCGATCCCAGCGTAGCCGTGGGCGCCAACAACACCGTCTACTTCGGCTTCGCCGACGCCGACGGCCACGCCCGCATCGCGCTCTCCCGCGATCACGGCGCCACCTGGAGCAAGCCCTTCGATGCCGGCGGCGTCTACGGCATCCAGAACACCGAGTTCAGCGAAGTGATCGCCGGCGACGACGACCGCGCGGCCTTCGCCTTCCTCGGCAGCACGACGCCCGGCGACGACCAGTCGAGCGACTTCAGGGGGACCTGGTACCTCTACGTCGCGACCACCTACGACGGCGGAACCTCCTGGGCCACCAACGTGGCAACGCCGTCGGATCCGGTGCAGCGCGGCTGCGTCTGGAACGGCGGCGGCAGCAACCAATGCCGCAACCTGCTCGACTTCAACGACATCACCGTCGATCGCATCGGTCGCGTGCTGGTCGGGTTCGCCGATGGCTGCACGGGCGGCTGCGTCGCGGATGCCTCGCAGAACACCTTCGACGCGCTCGCCACCATCGCGCGGCAGAAGAGCGGCAAGGGTCTGTTCCGGCAGTTCGACGGGACGCTGCCGAAGTAGTCACCGCGGCAAGCGCGCCAGCGCCTTGCGAGCCAGGCGGCGGAGCTTCTTCAGCTTCACCGCCTTGTTCTCCGGACCCCCGATGGCGAAGCGCAGCAGCGCGTCCCCGCGGCGGACATAGAGGCCGCCCAACCGCGCGCCGCCCGCCCAGAACGCCTCGTCGCCCAGGCCCTTCACTGGCTCGACGGCATGCTCCTCGCCCTCGTCTTGCTCCTGGCCGCGCTGCACGCGCGCCTTCTCCATCAGCCCGGCGACGTTCCCGCGGGCAACCTCGACCGACACCGACTTCGTGAAGGTGGGGAGGACATAGAAACACTGCCCCACGTCCAGCTCGCCGCGCCTGGACGCGCTCTCGCGCGCCTCGGTGGGTGTCTGCTGCTGCACGGCCGCTATGTCCGCGGACGTCAGCAGCGAGCAGGCTTTCAGCGCGAGGGTGGCGAGGAGCATGCGGGAGTCAGACGATGGCAAACTCGTACAGCGAAAGGATCTCCTCGAGATTGGGTGCGAATTCCGGCGCGAGCAATCCCCTGGTCTGCTGGACGCGCAGCGAATCCACGCCGGCGCGATCGAAGAGGGCCACTGCGAAGCGGAGAGGGTCGTGGCGCGAATGGAAGAGCAGGCCCGCGAAGGCGTCCTCATGCTCGTGGAAGGCGCGCGACCACCGCTGCGTCACGGCGTAGTCGGTGTGCGCGAAGATCGCGGAGTCGATGCGCAACTGCGCCAGGTGGTGCCCGCGCAAGTCCACCAGCCGCAGGGGCTTCATCGTCTCCAGTGAGGTGATTGCGCCGGCAGCGAGGTGGCTGCGGAGCATGATGCCCTGCGTGCCGGGCACGCGACCATACGTCTCGAGAAACGCGCAGTGCGCATCCATGCCGGCGTACATCACGCCGTACCGTCCCTCCGGATCGTCGAAGCGATACCGGCCGGCCTTGCCGAAGAAGATGGGCGACCGAGACGCGCCGTGGATGCGCCAGAGGATTCGACCTCCCTCCAGCAAGTGACCGGGGACCTTTCCCAGGCCTCGTGCGGGGGGCGCGTGCAGCGCGTGCGGATCAGAGGGCTCCATGCTCGCCGAAGGACCGCGCAAGCTCGAGCACGAGCATCGCGTCTCCCGCGCGCGCCTTGTCGAGCGGGCGCTTTCCTTTCAGCCGCGGGTCGGGCTGGAGAAAGAACACGACGGCGGCCATGGGATCTTCGATCCCCAGCACCGGAAGCACCTCCACCAGCCCCGGGAGCGTGGCGCCATGGTGGACCTGCCAGACCGGGTAGTTGAAGTGCCCCGACCCGTCCGGCAGCGCGAAGAGCTGTTTCTTGTTCCGGCGCAGATCGATGGCCTGCCTGGACAGCTGCGGATCGAAGAGCTTGCCGAGATCCGCGGCCGAGCCGAGACCGCCTTCCTGGCCCAGCAGCCGCTGGCGCTCCTGGAGTCCTCGCGCCGCCGCGCGATCCACGGCGGTCGCGCCCGCGGCGAGCGGCGCGGCTTCGGTCAGGAGCTCCACCAGGAACGCGTACGGCTCGCCCCTCTTGGCCACCAGGCGATCGAGAGCGTCCGCGGGCAGGCGCTCGGCGAGGGCGCTCAGCGCCTGGACGCCGGTCTGGATGGCGAATGCCTTCTTCAGCTCTGCCTGTTTCGGCTGCATTCCGGCTCCGAGTTGACGTACTTGACAATAACGATCATGGTCAAGCACGTCAACTCGGAGCCATCGTGAGTCAGCAGATCCCCACCGTCGCCGGCCTCACCGCCACCACCGCCGCGCCACGATAAATGATCAGGCGGTAGGGATGGTTCTGCGGTTTCACGCCGCTGTCGCTGAGCTTGTCCAGCTCGCGGGTCACGTTCGCGAGCACAGCGGGCAGCGAGGTGCCCTCGATCCTGCCGTCGGAGACGAGGGCGAGATCGCCGTCCAGCAACCACCATCGGTACTGGTCATTTCGTGCGCTCATGGACGCCTCCTTCATGCGACGAGTTGCAGCCGTCCAGCACCTTCGCGATGCGTTCTGACGGAGTCCGGAACCGTCGTGCATTGAAGCGTCCCGACAGGGTCGTCGGGCACTGCGCCACCGCGCCTTTGGGCCGCGGCGGGACCGCCGAGCGACTTCCACCCTCACCCTCAATATAGTGACGCCGCCAGCCGTGTCGAAATTTTCGTAGGCGCTCAGGTGGGCCTTGGTCCTACTCCGCCTGTTCAAAGCTTGACCTTCCCCTCATGTCAGCCGAAAACGTTGCGGGATGCCCGCTTCCCGAAAGCGCCTGCTCGGCTGCCTGCTCGCCGCTGTCTTGCTGGCCGCTGCTGCGGGGGGCACGTTCATGCTCGACGCCGCGCGCAGCAAGGCGCGCCACGACGCCGGCGTGGAAGCGGCAGACGGCAGCCGTTCCCGGGCGCAGGACGCGGTGCGAGCCCAGCTTTCGGTGGTAGAGGGCCGCGCAGTTTCTGCGGCCTCCAACCCGGTCCTCCGCGCGCAGCTCGGGGTCGTCGATGTGCCTACGCTCAAGGACGGGTTCGCGAGCGAGACCTGGTGGGAACCGGTCCGGCGCGATTTTCCCATCTCGGGCGTCGCGTCCGGCGAAAGTCCCGACGTGCTGGTGGGAGAGGGTGCCGCGAAGGTCAACTTCGGACCGCTCATCCGCGCCGCGCGCAAGGCCGGCCAGGCGTCCTCGCTGCTCGCCTTCTCAGACTTCGTGGTCCTGGGCGGCGCTGCCGTCGCCGAGTCACGCGGGTCCCGCTTCGTGGTGCTGGTCGGCAAGCCGGTGGACGCCGCCTTCCTCGAGGACGTGGCCTCGCGCACGCGCGGCGCCGCGCTGCTCAGCGACGGCAAGCGCGCCCTGCTCGCGGCCGGCCCCGCCGATGGGCAGGAACATCTCAAGTCCTCGGTGGGGCGCGAGCAGGTCGGCCTCTCCGACGGCCCGGGCTGGGCCTCTGCCGCCATGCAGCTCGCGCCTTCGCTCTGGCTGTGGACCGACGCCAGGACGCGGCTCGACGCCGGCATGCCGCTCGACGTGATCGGCGTCTGGGCAATGGCTGCGCTCGGCGCCTTCGGACTGCTGGTCTGGAGCTTCCGCGCTCCCGCCCCGGCGCCGCCACGCCGTGCCAGCCCCCCGCCCGAGGCGGCGGAGCCCGCCACGACGCCGCACGTGCCGCGCAGCGACCCGGCGCGCCCCGTGCACAGCCACCCGGGCCGCACCAACCCGCGCGTCTCCAGCAATCCCAACAACACCGGGGGCGGCGCCCGCCGCGCCGCGCAGCCGGTCACCCGGCCCAAGCAGTTCGGCCGCTACTACCTGGTGGATCGGCTGGGCGAAGGCGGCATGGCCGAGGTGTACACGGCGGTGGCCTTCGGCGCCGAGCAGTTCCGCCGGCAGTTCGTGATCAAGCTGCTGCACTCCAGCGCGCAGCGCACCGAGTCGCTGGTGGAGATGTTCATCGACGAGGCGAAGCTGGCCTCGGGCTTGATACATTCCAACATCATCCCCGTCTACGACTTCGGGAAGATGGGCGAAGAGTACTTCATGGCGCAGGAGTACGTGCTGGGCCGCGACCTGCGCCGCCTCGTCTCCGGCGTGATCAAGAAGGAGGGCAAGCCGCTGGAGCCGCGGCTCGCCGTCTACATCGTGCGCGAGGCGCTGCGCGGGCTGGAGTACGCGCACAGCCGCCAGACCGACGACGGGCGCCCCATGGGCATCGTCCACCGCGACGTCTCGCCCAACAACATCCTGGCCAGCGCCCGCGGGGAGGTGAAGCTGTTCGACTTCGGCATCGCCAAGGCCGACGAGGGCCGGCTGCACCAGACGCAGACCGGCGTGGTGAAGGGGAACGTGCAATACATGGCGCCGGAGCAGGCCCGCGGCGAGAACGTGGACGCGCGCGCCGACGTCTGCTCGATGGGCCTGGTGCTCTATTACCTGCTCACCGGCAAGGGTCTCTTCCGCGGCGAGACCGCCTACCAGATGCTGGTCCAGGCCGCGCAAGGCCTCACGCCCGAGCTGCTGCCGGCGTTGGAGAAGGTCCCGCCGCCGCTCTCCAACGTGCTGCGGGTGGCGCTGGAGCCCGACCGCGAGCAGCGCTTCCAGAGCGCGGCCGCCTTCGAGAACGCGCTCTCGCAGATGCCCACCGGCAACGCCACCGAGCTCGCCCGCGAGATGCAGCGGTTCTTCGGCGACGAACTGAAGGCGGAGCAGGCGCGGTTCGCCAGCGTGGAGCCGCCGCCGGAAGAGCCGCCCGGCGAAGAGGGGGCCGGCGAAGCCGGCGCTGTGTAACAACCGAAAGGAAGTCCATGCACCGTCGCACTTGTGCAGCGCTGCTGGCCGCGGCGGCCTGCAGCAGCTCGCCAGATCGGCCGCAAGGTGAGCTGCGCACCATGTTCGAGCTGGTCTCGGGCGCGCACGCCAAGGATGCGGATGCCTCCGCGCAGGTGGTGCTGCGGGCGCAGCCGATCAAGTTCCTCTCCAGCCCGTTCAACCCGGGGACCCAGCTGCAAGAACCGGATCGCGAGGGGCTGGTGGTGCAGCCTGCGTTTTCCGACGCCAACCCCGCGGCGTTCGTCACCACCGAGATCTGGGACGGCTATCCGCGCGTGTGGGCGCAGCCGATGTACGTCTTCGTCAGCGGATTCGACCGGAGCGGCGGGCCCGTCGTCGTCCCCGGTTCGCTGCCGGTCTTCGCGTTCGGAACTGGCAGCGGGTTCTACAGCCCTTACCGGCAGGTCTGGTGGGTGACCATCCCCTCCGGAGGGCACGCCGACTTCCGCACCACCGACCAGGTCCTCGCCTCGGGCTACACGCTGACGCAGGGGCCGCTGCGGTACGCCGCCCTCGGCCCGCGCGAGATGGAGGTGGGGCGCACGGTGGACTCGGTGCCGGTGCACCCGTTCACCGGCGATCTGCTGCAGGCGAGGCTCTCTCACGAGGCCTGGGTCGAGGGCGCGGCGGCCTCGTACATGGACTTCGGAGACGACCGGTTCCGCATCAACGCTGCGAACAACGTCGTCCAGGAAGTGGCGCTGTTCCGCTTCGCCTTCTTCGGCCCCGACGGAACCCCGCAGGCCCTCGATGTCCCGCCCGTCGTCGGGACCGGACCGCTGGGCACGCCCCGCGCGGCGGACGCGCCCAACGGGCTGCCGCGATTCGGAGCCTTGCGGCACGAATATCTGGCCAACATCTCGCCGGTGCCGGGCCAGCCTGCGCCCGGAATCTTCGTCAGCGCCACGCGGCCCGAGCTGCGCGCGGACCTGATCGCGAAATACGGGGCCGCCTTCGTGCCGCTGCCGTCGGCGCAGGCGGAGAACCTGCCCGAGCGCGAGCAGTTCACCATGCGCGTGGCCTTCGACTCCAGCTGCTTCAACCTGAGCGATTTCCCCCAGTCGTGCATCTGGCTCGACACCCAGCAGAACATCGAGGGCAACCTGCCCTCCACCGCCTTCACCGACACCAAGCGCTTCTCCTCCGGGCCGTTCGTCTTCTTCGACGGGGTGGCGCCATGAGGGCGGCCTTGCTCGCGTTGCTGGCCGCCTCCGCCGCGCTGGCCCAGGAGGACGCCTACAGCCCGCCCGCCGCCTCGCAGCCTTCACAGCTGCAGATCAATGGGTACGCCGACATCGGGTTCGCCGCCGCGCAGGGCGACGGCACCTCCTTCGCGCCCGGCGATACACGCATCCCTGCCGACTACGGCACCGACCCCTTCGCCACCGCGGTGAACACGCGCGGCGACGTGGCCTCGACCGATTCCAAGGGCCGCTTCACCAACGGCTTCTTGCCCCGATCGATGAGCATCGGCGGCGCGCCCTCCTTCCTGCTCAACAACTTCAACCTCGACGTGAAGTACACGCCTTCCCTCGCGCCGCTCCTGCTCTTCGGCCGCCTGCAGTTCCTGCCCCGCTACGGGGCCGCCGGCAACGAGACGCGCGTGCTGGTGGAGCAGGCCTTCGCGCGCGTCGTGCCCTTCAGCTCGCAGGAGCTCGCGCTCTCCATCGGCAAGTTCGACTCGGTGTTCGGCATCGAGTACCTGGAGAACGAGTCCAACCTGCGCACCAACGTCACGCCTTCGCTGATCGCGCGCTACACCACGGGGCAGTCGCTGGGCGTGAAGGCCTTCTACCGGATCCAGATTCCCAAGCTCTGGTCCGCCGTCAGCCTGAACGCCGCCGCCACCAATGGCGGCACGCTGGTGGAGACGCTCTCGCCTCCCGACCTCTCGCTCTCGGGCAGGCCCATCGGCAGCGCAAGGCTGGGCTGGGAATTGAACCTTCCCGCCTTCGAGCTGAAAGCAGGAGGGAGCGGCGAGTACGGAGTGCGCAACGACCAGCACGGCGTCACCATGCACCAATGGGCGCTGGGCGCAGACCTGCGCCTGGTCGTGGGAGGGCTGTCGGTGTCGGTCGAAGGGGTCAGCATCCGTCAGGACCCCGGGGCGGCCGACAAGTCCAACGGTCTGGGGCCGCAGACGCTGGTGTCCGGCTTCGCCGCCCGCGGCGCGTATGGAATGGTGGCATATGCGGTACCGGTGTCGGATGGCGCCCTGCGCAAGCTCACGCCCTATCTGCGCTACGAGCAGCGTCACGCTCAGTTCGAGGGGTTCCCTGCGTATACAGTGGATCGCCTGACCTTCGGCTTCCGCCTCGATCTCTGGGAGGAGCTGATCGTCAAGGCGGAGGGGCTCCTCAACGGCGAAAAGTCGGGCTTGCCGCCCGTGGACAACAACGTCTTCGCTTCGTCTCTCGTCTACTCGTTCTAGAGGATCGCAATGCGCAGCCTTCTCCTTCTTGCCCTGTTGATCGCCGCGCCGCAGAAGCGCGATCAGACGCTGCTCCACCTCATCGACCGCGAGACGCAGATCGCGAACTTGTTGACCGCGGGGAAGCTGGCCTACGACGCGGGCGACTATGCCGCCGCCGCCGCCAGGTGGGACGCGCTGCTCAAGATCGAAGGGCTTCCCGCCGACGTGGAGCGGGCGGTGAAGCCGCTGGCGTCGGAAGCGCACGCGCACGCCGGTTCTGCGCAGCTCCCCAAGGACGAGGGGCCAAAAGAACTGCCCAAGCCGCAGCCGGTGACGGTGAACGGCAGCGTCAGCGGCGGAGGATCGGTGGGACCCGGCGGCGCGGTGATCACCCTGCGCCGAGCCGACGGATGGACGCCCAAGCCCTCGCCGTCGAACAAGCCGCTGCTGGAGAAGGACAAGCGCTTCGTGCCGCACGTCCTGGCGGTGCCGACGGGCAGCCAGGTGGACTTCAAGAACGAGGACGAGATCTTCCACAACGTCTTCTCGCTCAGCCCGGCGGCGAAGTTCGACACCGGGCTGCACAAGGGCGGCAGCTCGGCGGCAGTGAAGTTCGACAAGGCCGGCGTGGTGGAGCTGCTCTGCAACATCCACTCGACCATGCTCGGCTACCTGGTGGTGGTGGATTCGCCCTGGTACGCCGTGGCGGACGGAAGCGGCGCCTTCCAGATCAAGGGCGTTCCCCCCGGCGAGTACGAGGCCACCATCTGGCACGAGAGCGCCAGCGCGCCGCAGAAGCGAAAGGTGACCGTGGCCGACGGGTCGCAGCTCAGCTTCAACGTGGCGGGCGACAAGCGGCGCGACCCCTTCCCGCCGGACAAGTACGGCAAGCCGCGCCAGCAGCAGCTGGGTTACTGAGATGACGAAGAACCTCCTCCTGGCCGCGCTCTCGGCGCTCGCGCTCGCGGCCTGCGTGAAGGGCGCGGCCGCTCCCGCCTGCAACACGGGCGAGAGCAACCGCTGCGCCTGCGCGGGCGGTGGCGAAGGCCTGCAGCAATGCCTCCCGTCGCGCGAATCCTTTGGCGCCTGCGTCTGCGCCGATGCGTGCACAGGCGGCGCCGCCTGCGTTGCGATGCCCGACGTGGTGGGCAAGGACATGGACGGCGCCGGCGCCGCCATCGACGCCGCCCAACTGCAGCTCCCCGACCCGGTGGACCCGCTCCAGTTCATCGCCGTGCAGCAGATCAACGATCCTCCGGTCCAGGTGCTGGCACAGGACCCCGCGCCGGGTACGCCGCTCAAGCCGGGAACGCGCGTCAAGCTGACGGTGACCGTGCCGCCCGATCAGGAGTCGCTCGGGCTGCCCAACTCCAACTTCCTGGTGGGCAGGCTGAAGCAGGACACCGAGCAGAGCGCGCTGGACTACTACAGCGCGCTCGACCCCGGCGTGCCCACGCGCGCGACCTTCGCCGACTGGAAGGAAGCGAACGGCTTCGGCACGCCCGCCGACGCGGAGGCTTCCGCCATCTACGTGACCCACGCGGACCTGGGGTTCGGCCGTCACATGCACATGCGCCGCAAGGGCAGGCGCGTGGCCTTCTACGTCGACAACTATCCCACGCTCGAGGATGCCATCGCCGGCACGCGCTTCTTCGCCACGGTGGCGATGGAGTTCTCGCCCGGCCCGCACGGCAGGGACACCGACCCGTTCTTCACCCAGTTCTACACCTTCAACAAGAAGGGCGAGCGGATCAGCGATCCCATCCTCGACGGCCACGGGCCCAAGAACACTCCGGGCGTTTGCCTGGTCTGCCACGGCGGCAGCACCGACCAGGACTACGCCGTCAACGGCGGCAACGTCGGGGCGCACTTCATCCCCTTCGACGTCGACGCGGAGGAGTTCTCCACCCGGCCCGGCTACCGCCGCGCCGACCAGGAGTGGGCGTTCAAGCTCTTCAACGAGGCGGTGCAGGCCACATGGGATCCGGCCGATCCGGCCTACCCGCCCGGGGATCCGCCGCCTGTGATCGGCCTGGTGGATGGCTGGTACGGCGGCCCGGGGCATCCCAGCCCCACCTTCCTGACCGGCGCCACGCCGATCGGCTGGGACGTCTCGCTGCAGGCGCACGACCTGTACCACAGCGTCTTTGCCCGCAGCTGCCAGACCTGCCACTCGCAGCGCGAGGCGTTCCGCAACTTCTCCACCTACGCCAAGTTCGAGGCGACCAAGCCCTTGATCGAGCAACGCGTGTTCGACGAGGGCGCCATGCCGCTCTCGGAGAAGGGCTCGCGCAACTTCTGGCTCAGCTATCCGCACCAGCCCACCATCCTGGCCAACTGGCTGGGCACCACACTGCGCTCGCCGGGCAAGCCGGTGGCCCGCGTGTCGATCTCGTTCTCGGGTCCGCTGCTGGTCGCGGGGACGCAGGTGACGCTCGATGCATCGCAGAGCCAGTTCGCCAGGGAGTTCAACTGGACGCAGGTCGCGGGTCCGGCCGTGGAGCTCACGCCGGCCGCGCCCGATCGATCGAAGATGACCTTCGTTTTGCCGCCGGGTGGGACGACGCTGAAGTTCCAGCTGATCGCGTCCGCCCAGCAGCAGAACTCGGATCCGGTGATCACCGCGGTCGCCCCGCAGACCGAGCCCGCGGCGCCCTCCAGCGTGATCGCGGTGGCCGGCGCGAACAGCGCGACCGTAAGCTGGACGCAGCCGAGCGACGGCAACAGCTCCATCCAGCATTCGACCGTTACGTCCACGCCTGGGGGAGTCACGGCGCAGCTGACTGGCTCGGGCACCTCCGTCCTGGTCACGGGCCTCACGCCCGCGACGACCTACACGTTCAAAGTCATCTCGACCAA